>NZ_KV826308.1:0-104991 GCF_001835895.1 Staphylococcus sp. HMSC034C12
AGTGAGTCAGCATCAACAAGTGTGAGCGATTCAACAAGCTCATCTGAAATGCAACATTCAATGCATCATGCACATAGTCATTCTCAACTTCCTAAACACCATGAAGATTTACCTGAAACTGGTGAAGAAAATTCAAATTCTTCAATACTTGTTTCAGCTGTTGCAACAATGTTGGCTGGTTTAGGTATGATTAGAAGATCTCGTAAAAATAAAAAAGATAATGATAGACAAAGACGTTAATAATTAAAAAGTAAGAGAACTTTAAAAGGCTAATGACTTCTCTCTTACAATTGAAAAAATTAATAGTTGTTTATAACGAAGGGTTTAAATGTCTATTAATATGAGTCGGATGTCTTTTCTAAAAAATAGAGACTAAAGCATAATATTTGGTAAATAGTTTTAATTTAAATACCGAAATATTTTATGTCTTTAGTCTCTTTGATATAATTAAACAAACGTTATTTAAAAATTTAGGTGGAATTATGTTCAAAGAACAAGAATATAAAGTGTTATATAAAAGAATTATTTTTACGTGTTTTATTTTAGTCATTTATATTTTTGGAAGTCACATTTCAATCGTTAGTTCTAATTCTTTTCATAGTGGCAATGATAGCTTTTTTAAACTTGCTATATCTAACGTTGGAGGAGATCTTACAAATTTAAATATTTTTTCATTAGGTCTAGGTCCTTGGTTAACATCGTTAATTCTAATCATGTTATTGAATTATAGAAATATAGATAAAATAACGAAACAAACACGTGCAGAAAAACATTATAAAGAGAGAATATTAACGTTACTATTTGCAGGTTTTCAAAGTTATTATGTAATTAACACATATATAAATAATAATTTTATTAAAGATAATAATATAATATTACTCATGCTGACTTTAATTACAGGTGCCATGCTATTAGTTTGGTTAGCTGACCAGAATATCACTTATGGCATCGCTGGACCTATGCCAATTGTACTTATAAGCTTAATTAAATCACTATTTAATAATCAGCATTTTGAAAGCATACACATCAATTCTTTACTAATTATTTTAACCATTATAGCTTTAATAATTGCCTTATTATTATTGTTATTTATTGAATTAACAGAGTATAGACTTAGTTATAGAGATATTATGAATAATGCAAACAAAAAATCGCCAACGTATTTAGCTTGGAAATTAAATCCAGCGGGTAGTATTTCAATTATGATGAGCTTATCTGTATTCGTACTTTTAAATAATTTAATCCATCTTATTGGAGCAATTTTTGGAAAGCATTTGAATTTGTATTTCTTAAGTTTTTCTAATCCAATAGGTATAACAAGTTACTTTGTTATTCAAATTATATTGAACTATGTCTTGTCTCGCTTTTTAATTAATACGAAAAGAAAAGCTGATGAATTTTTAAAAAATGGAAATTACTTTGATACTATTTATCCAGGTAAGGATACTGAACGTTTTTTAAATCGTAAAGCTCGAAAAGTATGTTGGATTGGAGCAATTATCGTAGCATTGATTCTTGCTTTTCCAATGTATTTGACATTACTTGCACCTGGTTTTTCTAAAGAAATATATTTTTCAGTACAACTTATTATATTGGTATACATCAGTATTAATATAGGAGAAACAATACGTACATATTTATATTTTGACCGTTATAAAGAAATTTTAAATAAATATTGGTAGGAGATTGTTATGAAACAGTTTATACCTGCATGGTATGACTCTAAAAATTGGTGGAATAGCACTACACAACCGTTTTATATAAAAAGAAAAGTCACAGAATTTGACGATATGATTAGTTTAATTTCTATGCATCAAAAAAATAATTCACAGTTCAATACCATTATTTTAAATTATCAACCGATGCTAAGATTATTTCTTCATAGACACGGGCTATATGAAATGTCTTATTGGTCACTTTTTGATGATATTCAAGGGGTAGCCCAAATGTCGCCACAAGCGATAGACTATAGAGATTTAGAATGGCCAGAAGATACCGAGTTTATCTATACGCCATTTCAAGTTATAGCAATTACCAGTGAAACTACTTATTCTAAAATGAATTTTAGCCAAGAAGGTTATCTCTTCGAAATAGAAACATATAAAGAGAAGTCATTGCAAGTTAAATATTTATTTGATGATAGAGGATTCATTTCTTCAATTGAAAAGTTTCAAAATAATGGACAACCTAGTTATAAAGAATATCTAGATATTAATGGTCATACTATTATGATACAAAGTCTTATAACACAAAAAGTTGAAATTTCTCGTGATTTTTATAGTCAATTTGAAAAAATAGAGTATTCGAGTATTGAAGAGATTATTTATGAAAAATTAAGTCAATATTATTTTAAATATATAGAACATCATGACAACGTCATCGTCGCAGCTGATCAACATCATAACGACATGATTAACAAGATATTTGATTTAAAAAATCTTTGTTTTTCAGTATTTACTCAACGTAATCGAACATTAGAGGAATCAATATTACAATCTATTATTCAGGCACAATATTGTATTGTAGATACATTAGAAAATGAACAACTTATTAAAGATTTTGTGAAAAAGCATGATATCGCTAACCACTTTAGTTTAATGCGTATTACACCCTTCGATGTACAAACGCTACCTAATATGAGTAGTCAACTCTATGAAACCAATATTGGAGTTTGGATAGATAGTTTAAATGAAGTAAGACTCAAAGAATTAATAGATATACTTATACAATATAGTGTAGAAAGAGAAAATATCAGATTGCATTTATTAACTAGAAAAGATGATACTGATATTCCAGAATGGCTTACTTATAAAATTAAAAATACTAACGAACAATTAAATAAAAATGAGGAACAGTTATCTTTAGAAGTACGAGATATTTTAGAAACAGAAATTGAAGAAATTGAATATATTAAACTTATTTTTGTACCTTTTGAGGAGCATTTATTGAAAGAAATGTCTCACTTACGAGTAATGATAGACTTAGGAAATGAGCCTGACTTATACTTGCAAATTTCAAGTATCAGTGTAGGTATTCCGCAAATAAATCAACTTAAAACGAATTATGTTGACCATAAACTAAATGGTTTAATTATTAATGATACGTCTGAATTGATTATGGCGCTAGATTTCTATCTATTAAATCTTAAAAATTGGAATTATTCATTTGCACACTCTATAAAATTAAGTGAAGAATTCAGTTCTTCTAAGATTATTACACAGTTAAACCATTTGATTGAAGGTGAAAATAATGGGACGTAAATTTAGAGTACTACAAATAGGAGGACATGATTTAGGTTCACTGTTTAAGGAAAAAGAAGATGTCGAATGGGATTATCTTGACGATGCAGTATTTCATTTTGAAAGTGGATATATTGATGCAGTTCAAGAGATTCTAAAGGTCTATGGTGAATTCAATCTTGTCTTTGTGCAAAGTCCATATTCACAATCACTCATGAAACTACTTCATTTAGTGAGTGTCCCGCATAATACAGTAATAGATTTTCATGTATGGTCAGACCTCTATGAAAATGATTCTTTAGTAAGATCTAAATTAATAAAACCTTTATATTATGAAAATGAAGAAATGTTACAACATAAATTATTTTCAGTCACTTTCGCGAAACAATATGGTGATAGAGTTTCCCCTATAAAAGTAATGGTCAATTCTAGTTTTAAAGGAGAATATCATTATCAAGGAAATAAGGCACTCGTACTTGAGGGAGATTTTGGAACGGAGTTTACACCATTACTTACATGGACACAAAATCTTGTTAATGATGCAAATATAGTTAACGAAATTTGGCCTGAATATACGATAGAAGGAGATATTGATCTTGAATATACGCTACGAATATTTCCATTTGGATCAACGGATATACCAGAAATGACCTTTCACTATCACCAAAAAGACTTATTGAACCCCATTCAATTACCACGATTATCTTATCAAGCGAATATAAGTGTGTCACTTAAAGCAAAAGGGAAAGGTAAGATTAGTGTTGGAGCAGTACATAAGAGATGGTCACGTCTTGAAATGGGACAATTTATTATGGGGGGGCAGCGATTTTCAGATAGTTCTAGAGATGAATTTATTTATTACTTTAATCCGGGTGATATGAAACCACCACTTAATGTTTATTTTAGTGGATATCGACCAGCCGAAGGATTCGAAGGCTTTTATATGATGACTAAAATGAATGCCCCATTTATGTTAATTAGTGATCCAAGGCTAGAAGGTGGCGCATTTTATTTAGGATCAGAGGAGTATGAACAAAAAATCATTAAGGTAATCAAAGAAGCTTTAAGATTTTTAAATTTTAAAGACAATGATTTAATATTATCTGGATTATCGATGGGGTCATTTGGTGCACTTTATTATGCTACTGTGCTTGAACCAGCTGCAGTTATTATAGGTAAGCCACTTATAAATATTGGTACGATTGCGAATAATATGAAACTACTTCGCCCTAATGAATTTGGTACTGCTAATGATGTGCTATTAACAAATGAGGGAGGAGTTTCAAAACAAGATATTGATAACATGGATCAACGTTTTTGGAATAAATTAAAACATAGTCACCTTTCTGATACTATATTTGCAATTGCATACATGGAGCATGATGATTACGATGCAATGGCATTTCACAATATATCACCTATATTAAGCAAACAACGTGCACATGTGATGAGTCGTGGCGTACCAGGTCGTCATAATGATGACTCACCAACAATAACAAACTGGTTTATTAACTTTTATAATATGATTTTAGAAGATAGATTTGGGAGAGATTCACATGCAAGCACTAAATAATTATCGTATTGAATGGCGCTATATCCATCCTTCAACATTTATGTATGGAACGACATTACAGTTTAAAAAAGAAGGTGCATTGTTTAAAAACCCGCTTATGCCTTCAGGAACAGTGATTCATGCTTGGCATATGCTCGCACGCTTTGATATGGACAAGGCAGTGCCCTCTCTTCCAATTTTAAGAAAAGGGCATCATTATGAAATTAAACTAAATTTCGAGGTTCAACCTCCACGTGCTGCATACGTTAAAGTCACATTTTATCGAAAAAATGATTCTGAATTGTCGTATGTAATTATTGAAAAGAAAGATGAAATCACAGAATTTAAATTTCCTCAAGAAGCCTATGCTTATAAAATTGAACTTATCAATTCTGGATTAAATTTTCTTTTATTTCATAATATCATTATTAGTGAGGCAGAAAATAAACATCTTAAAAATGATACCACTACAGATAAAATTGAAATAATAAATAAAATCATTCATCAGACCAACACTACTAATGGAGGGATATCATATGGCAAATCGATTGAATGATATGATTAATCATATCCGCTTAAAACGAATAGATAAACTACTATCTGAAGTCAATCGCTATAGTCAATTATTTGCCACATATTCTGATGAAGCGCTTCAAGCCAAAACTATCGAGTTTAAACAACGATTAAAAGATCAGAAATTGTCTCTAAATCAATTATTACCAGAAGCTTATGCTACGATACGTGAAGCATCTAAACGAGTGTTACATATGTATCCAAAAGACGTACAAGTCATGGGCGCTATAGTGATGCATCAAGGAAATATCGCTGAAATGCAAACAGGTGAAGGTAAAACATTAACTGCAACAATGCCTTTATATTTAAATGCATTAAGTGGGAAAACAGCTTATCTTATTACGACAAATGATTATTTAGCGAATCGAGATTTACAAGAAATGAAGCCATTATACGAATGGCTAGGTTTAACAGCATCTCTAGGTTTTGTAGATATACCTGATTATGAATATGATGAGGGAGAAAAAAAGAAATTATATAATCACGATATTGTCTATACGACGAATGGACGTTTAGGATTCGATTATTTATTTGATAATCTTGCTGATCATATTAATGCAAAATATTTGCCAGAACTTAATTTTGCAATCATCGATGAGATTGACTCTATTATATTAGATGCGGCGCAAACACCTCTTGTTATCTCAGGTGCACCACGTGTTCAATCAAATTTATTTCATATTGTTAAATTATTTATTGAGACATTAGAAGAAGATGAGCATTTTAAAGTAAATTTAAATAAGAAAGAAGTTTGGCTCACTAAAGAAGGAATTGAAAAAGCCAATCATTATTTTAAAATCGACAATATGTATAAAATTAAATATTTCGATTTAGTCCGTGTTATTAACTTATCATTACGTGCAAAGTATCTTTTTCAAGATAACCTAGACTATTTTATTTATAACGGAGAAGTGGTATTAATCGATCGTATTACTGGACGCATGTTGCCAGGTACTAAACTTCAATCAGGACTACATCAAGCACTTGAAGTAAAAGAAAATGTCGAATTATCACAAGACTTTAGTGTTATGGCAACAATTACTTTCCAGAATTTATTTAAGCTATTTAATAAATTTTCAGGTATGACAGGAACTGGAAAACTTGGAGAAAAAGAATTTTTTGAATTATATTCAAAAATAGTGATTCAAATCCCAACCCATCATCCAATTATACGCGAAGACAAAGAAGATAGAGTTTATATGAAATCTGAAGATAAAAACAAAGCAATACTTGAAAAGATAATTCATATTCATCAAACGAAGCAACCCGTATTACTTATTACGCGCACTGCTGAAGCTGCTGAATTTTTTTCTGCCCAATTATTTGAACAAAATATCCCTAATAATTTATTAATTGCTCAAAATGTAGCAAAAGAAGCACAAATGATTGCAGAAGCGGGACAGCAAGAGGCTGTTACCGTGTCTACAAGTATGGCAGGAAGAGGAACAGACATCAAACTTGGTAACGGGGTACACGAACTAGGTGGACTAGCAGTCATCATTAATGAACATATGGAAAATAGTAGAGTGGATCGACAACTTCGTGGCCGTGCTGGACGACAAGGAGATCCTGGACTGTCTCAAATATATGTTTCGTTAGATGATTATATTGTAAAACGATGGAGTAATACCAAATGGGCTAATAATGATAAAATCCAAAAAATAGATTACCAAAAATTACAATATAGTCCGTTTTTTAGAAATAAAGTGAGAAATATTGTGAAAAAAGCACAACGTGTGTCTGAAGAAACAGCGATGGTTAATCGAGAAATGGCAAATGAGTTTGAGAAAAGTATAGGTATTCAACGTGAACATATATATAAAGAACGTGATCGTATTTTGGCAACAGATGATTTTAAAGAATTTGATTTTGAACAATTAGCACGTGATGTTTTTGAATATGACATTAAAACAAAGTATATAGTCACTGAAAATGATGTAGTTCATTATATTTACAATCATCTAAGTTTTAATTTCAAAGATGAAACGATGACTCAACATCTTGAATCCAGAGAAAGTATTATCAATTTCCTTCTTCAGCAATTTAATAAACAATTAGAAAAGAACCTTAATACTGTTAATGATGCGTATTTAAAATTAAGATTTTTACAAAAAGCAATTCTTAAAGCTATTGATGTCGAATGGATTAATCAAGTAGATCAATTACAACAATTAAAAGCAAGTGTGAATAATCGTCAAAACGGCCAACGTAATGCGATTTTTGAATACCATAGAGTAGCATTAGAAACATATGAACATATGACAATGAATATTAAAAGAGAAATGATTCGAAACTTATGTCTAAGCATTTTAACATTTGATAAAAAGCAAGATTTAGTGATACATTTCCCATAAAGTTGAGGTGTTTTTTAGTGACCATTTATAATATAAATTTTGGAATTGGCTGGGCAAGTAGCGGAGTAGAATATGCACAAGCTTATCGCGCCAAATTATTAAGACAAATTAATCAATCAGCTAAATTTATTTTTTTAGATTTTATTTCATCTGAAAATATTCAAACATTAACCCACAATATTGGCTTTAAAGATGATGAAGTTATATGGTTATATCAATATTTTAGTGATATTAAGATAGCACCCACGACCTATACGATTGACCAACTGATTCAAGATTTAGGTAATCCTGTTACTGCACGTATTCAAACAGGAAAAGTATTACGTTTATATATTGGTAATGATCAATCTTATGTAAGTTGCTATTTAAAAGAGGAAGATAAAGAAGTTGTAGATCGTGCTGAGTTTGTTGTGAATGGAATGCTGATACGAAAAGATTATTATAGTTATGTTCGTACGTTTTCAGAGTATTATGCACCAAAGGATAATCGTGCCAAAGTGTATATGAGACAGTTTTATAATGAAGATGGTTCTGTGGTATATCGAGAGTATATTGATGGAAATTCGAGTATATATGTGTTTGATGATGCTAGATTATACAGTAAACAACATTTTGTAGCTTATTTCATGCAACAGTTACATTTAACTTCGGATGATATAGTCATTATTGATCGTTCTACAAAAGTAGGGCAAGCTATTCTTGAAAATAAAGGCCCTAGTAAAGTAGGAATTGTAGTTCACGCTGAACATTATAGTGAAAATTCAACAGATGATACTCATATTTTATGGAATAATTTCTATGAATATGTATTTTCTAAAGCCCCTTTTATTGATTTTTATATTACAGCCACAGATTTACAAAATAAAATCTTATCTGAGCAATTTAAAAAATACACATCATATCAACCACGTATACGCACGATTCCAGTGGGCAGTTTGCAACAGTTTAAATATCCTAAGGAACATCGTCAACCTTACTCGATGTTAACTGCCTCAAGACTAGCTAGTGAAAAACATGTAGACTGGATTGTTAAAGCAGCAATTAAAGCTAAAAAAGAAGTGCCTAAATTAAGATTTGATATATATGGGCATGGTGGCGAAAAATCAAATATTGAAAATATTATTAAAGAAAATCATGCAGAAGATTACATTCAATTAAAAGGACATGTCAACTTAGAAGATATTTATGCGAATTATGAATTATTTGTTTCTGCTTCTACAAGTGAAGGATTTGGGCTTACTTTAATGGAAGCAGTAGGTTCTGGTCTTGGTATGATAGGTTTTGCAGTCAATTACGGCAATCCTACATTTATTGAAGAGGGTAAGAATGGATATCTCATTCCAATAGAGAAAGACAATCAAAATATAGAAAATATTACTGATAGAATGGCAAAAAAAATCATTCAATATTTCAATAAAGGATTAACACGTCCTCATGACATGTCTTATAAAATTGCAAAACCTTATGAAACAACAAATATCACGCAAAAATGGCAAAATTTAATTAATGAGGTGCTACAATGATTAATTTATTTGAAACATTTAATGATGCATCACAAAAATTACAACAATCTCTTTATCTTGCGGATTATCGACATCCAACAATTGTGATGGATGACAATGGTTTTTTACCTGATGATGTCATATCGCCTTATAAATTTTTTGCTAATTATAAACAATTTAAAGATGATACACCAACTTTTTTTAATGAGGTGAATATTCCTCCTTTATGGGAAATTGCGGGAAATCAAAATATTGCAGAAGTTATTGATAATGGCAAAGTGAGAGGGCGCATATTTTACCGTGAACATTTTAAAAATAGAATTGTAAATTTTGTTGAATGGTTTGATGAAAAAGATCGTTTACGTTCAGTCGATCATTACACTAAAGAGGGAGTCAAATTTGCACAAACGGTATATGATTTAGAAAAAAATCCCATCTTAAAAACATATGTGAATCGTGAAGGTAAAGAAATCATATATGAAAACTTTGTTACTAGAGACATTGTACTAGATTGGAAGGGTCAATCTTATTTCTTTGCATCCAAACACGACTTCATTATTTTCTTTTTGAATCAATTAGATATAGATATTTCTAAGATTATTATTAATTCTCTTGCAACCCCATTTTTTGTACTTTATTATTCTGATTTTGTTAAACAAGCCGTACTATTTTGGCAAGAAAATAGTGAGAGTCGTGTTCCAGGAAATATGAAGCTCTTATTAGATAAAGAACAATGTCAGTCATCGGTTATTATTCCAGATAAACAAGAATATGAACGTATTATAAGCCATATCGAAGCTAATTATATAGATAGTATTCAATCAGCGGGATATTTATATAATTATCAAAGAAATAATAAATATACAAAACGCATACTAAATTTAACAAACTCTGATGATATTCCATATATTGAAGAATTGATAAAATTACATCCAGAGTTTGAATTTCATATCGGCGCTATAACTGAAATGTCTTCTAAATTATTAAATTTAGAGCAGTATTCAAATGTAGTGCTTTATCCAACAGTTACGCCAAAAACAGTTGATCGTTTATTTAAAAAATGTGACATTTATTTAGATGTTAATCATGGTGGTGAAATTTTAAATGCACTTGAAAGGGCTATGTTAAACAATCAACTTATACTTGGTTATAAAGAAACAATACATCGACCTTCTTTTGTGGCAGATGACAATATAATTTCAATGCAACACTATCATGACTTAAGTAACATCTTAAATATTATTGTGAAAAATAAAGAACAATTTAAAGAACGACTTAAACAACAAAAGCTACACAATAATCAAATTGATAAACGACAATTTAAAAAGACTTTAAAACAAATATTAGGATCAATTTAAGTATTTAGAGTTTAGGGGTGATACATTGGAAACAGTATATCTAGCTGGAGGGTGTTTGTGGGGTGTACAAGCATTTATTAAAACATTGCCAGGCGTTATAGCTACTGAAGCAGGACGTGCGAATGGAACGACGCAGCGACTTGATGATGAATATGATGGCTATGTAGAATGCGTTAAAACAGTTTTTAATCCTGACATCACTTCAATTCATGATTTAATGCATTATTTATTTGAAATCATAGACCCATACAGTCTGAATAAGCAAGGCGTAGATAAAGGACCTAAATATCGTACAGGTGTTTATAGTGAAAATGAGAACCATCTTAAAGAAGCACAACAATTCATTCAACAACGTTCAGATAGAGATAAAATCGTTGTGGAAGTACGTCCTTTAGAAAATTATGTTAAAAGTGCAGACGAACATCAAGATAGATTAGATAAACATCCTGAAGATATATCATTATGTCACATCTCTAAAAGTATTTTAAATAAATACAACTAAAAGGAATGGGACAGCATTCTTATCGTATTCGTTGTCCCATGTGCGCTTTATTATTTCTTAGAAAATGTATCGATAAGACTAAGTGCAGCTAAACCTAATAAATCTAAAGCATGTTGTGCCCCAACCTTACCATGACCTGCCTCAAGGCGTTTATATACTGCAACGCTTAATACACTAAACGTGACAAGTGATCCTAAGCGAGAGATATTTTTATGCAAGAAACTTGTGGCAAACAAACCCGATGCAATGAACTCAATCACACCTGCTAATTTCATTGCACGTTCCGATAATTTAAAATCTTGTGTAAATAGTTGTTTAGTATAAGGGTTACCGGTAAGTTTACGTTTTGAAGCGGCATACAAATCTTTAGCGAGTTTTAAATTGGTAGCATAACGTAATATCATTATCTAAACGCTCCTTTATATTATATTTTTTAGTTAAACTAAGTATAAAAGTCGCGTTAAAAAAAGTTAAATAAAAACGTTCAGCATAAATGTGTAATGCATTCACGCTGAACGTTTTTATTTATATAGTTATTGAATTAGTTTTTACCGAATGTATCAGCAAAACTTAAAGCAGCTAAGCCAAGTAAATCTAAAGCGTGTTGTGCGCCTTCTTTACCATGACCAGCTTCAAAGTGTTTGTAAGCTGCAACGCCTAATACACCAAATGTTGCAATAGAACCTAAACGAGAAATATTTTTGTTTAAGAAGCTTGCAGCAAATAATGCAGCAGCAGTAGCTTCTACTGTGCCTGCTAATTTAACTGATTTTTCTGGTAAACCAAATACATTTTTAAATGTATCAATCATTTCTTGACTACCTTGTAATTTTGGTTTTGATGAATCATATAATTCTTTTGCAAGTTTTAAATTTGCAGCATAACGTAAGATCATTAATAAGTACTCCTTTTTTAGTTAAATTATTTTATTATAAAATAAGTATAATTTTTATACTAGAAATTATATGATTATTGGTAAGTAAAGTCAATAAAAAGCGTTAGATAATTATCTTTTTATAAGAAAGTGTTAATCAGTACACTTTAGAAACTATATTGAACGTGTCATAATAATACTGTTGTGAAAAAATCTATGAAAGGAGTTATACTATGGAAACATCGGTGAATTATAATCGAATGACTACAATTTTCTTTATTTCAGGTATTATTGTTATGGCAAGTTTATATACTGCTTTACCCCTTACCTCGGTATTCGCAAAAGATTTTGGCATTTCAAATGCTGTTGCCTCACTAAATGGTGTGATCTTTTCATTTACGTATTCAATAAGTTGTCTATTTTATGGTACAATTTCTGAAAAATTTGGACGTATTCGTACGATTTTATTTGGACTTATTGGACTCGTCATTATATGTTTACTTATAGGCTTCATTCATTCGTTCACACTACTTATTATTCTTCGTGCAATTCAAGGTATATGTGCGGCAGCTTTTTCACCTGTATCTATTACTTATGTCACTGAAACATATTCACCAGTAAAACGTGTGACTGCGATTAGTTTTATTAGTACAAGTTTTATGTTGTCTGGTGTCATTGGCCAAAACTTGAGTGAAATTGTAGTACGTTATTCTAATTGGCATATGGTTTATTTCATATTGACATTACTCTACATTCTTATAGCAATACTCATTTATAAATTCGTTCCAGAAAGTCCAGTGAAAAATCCTCAACTCAAACTAGTAGGTTTCTTCAAAAACTTTAAAGATTTTAAAGATAATAAAATAGTCATATTATGTTATCTTATTTCTTTATCCTTACTTACCATGTTCATTAGTATGTATACAATTTTTAATCATTATATTACTTCTGATATTGTGGGTGGCTCGGAAGCAACAGCAATTAATGCTAAACTCTTTGGTATTATTGGGATGTTACTTTCATTATTAGCAGGTCGTATGAGTGAGCGAATAGGAGTTAAACAAGTGATTGTAGGAGCATTAATTGTTAGTATCGTTTCTCTTATTTTAATGGGCTTCACTACAAACGTTATTTTATTGGTGATATGGAGTGTAATATTTGTAGGAGGTATTGCGTTTGCAATTCCATCGACGATTTCAAAAGTAGGCATGGTTGTTAATCGTAATCAAGGTTTCTTCTTATCCGTTAATACATTTATTCTGTTTTTAGGAACAGCCATTGCGCCATTATTGATGATTCTTATTCAACCATTATCTAATTTTACATTACAATTTATAATAATTGCGGCCATTGGAATCATCGCCCTTATAGTCGCTTTACTTTTACCACGTAGAAAAAATGTAATACGATGACATTATGGGTATCGAAAGCATTCAAATTCAAAATGAGTTTGGATGCTCATTTTTTATAAGTTGAGTTGTCAAATTAAGTGCAACAACTTAGAATTTAAAAGTTCATAGGACATCTTCCAATTAAGACACTTTCTAGGTCGATGGTTAATAGAGATGCCCACTATTCCTTTCCATTAAAAAATGAATTAAACAACGTGGAGCAACCTACTTGGCTAGATGTCTTCCATTGATAACTTATGTAGAAGTAGATGGACATGTGATGACAGGACAAAACACATAATCCACTTTTCAAGTAGGACGTGAAGTCAAAGCATTATTAGACTATTTACAGTTTAAAGATATATCTAAAATGTCATGCAATGTAGCAAAAATCTCATCTACACTATAATTGTAATCATTTTCTACCCAACGTCTTAAGACCTCTATCATGCCACTGCTATAAAAATCTGCAATAATTTCAGGATGATGACTGTGTTTAATTTTTAAAGAAAGTGGATCATTTTGACTTTTTACGCTATCTAACATTAATTCACGACTTACATGCGTTAGATTACGAAAGACATCCGCTTGACGAGAAGAGGTCAGTAAATGTTTAAATACTTTCTTATGTTCTCCGATAAAATAGATGAATTGTTGAAA
Source organism: Staphylococcus sp. HMSC034C12 (assembly GCF_001835895.1). NCBI lineage: Bacteria > Bacillati > Bacillota > Bacilli > Caryophanales > Staphylococcaceae > Staphylococcus > Staphylococcus sp. HMSC034C12. The sequence continues at coordinate 14,006 of NZ_KV826308.1, forward strand.
AGATTCTTCTGTAGAAAGAAAAGGTCGAGTATCTTCATGATGAAATTGAGTTGCGATATAGTCAGGTAAAGAGAATAGAAGATCGTATTTATCTTGGAAATAACGATAAAATGTACTACGATTAATTTCTGCGTTATCACAAATTTTTTGAATTGTTATTTCGTCAAAATGATAATCATTTAATAATTTAAATACAGTTGCGTTTATATGTTTAATCATACGCTTTTGATTGGCAGTAGGCATAATCCGAAAATACTCCTATTCATTTTTTCTAGTTCGAAAGTTTGACTTATTAAAAGTAAAGTATCATAAACTTTAGAATAATTCCAAATATACATCTTTAATATGATAATAAAAAAGTGTGACGATAGAATATTTAATATTCTTCGCCACACTTAATTGTCAAATAAAGTGTCAATTTAATATTTATTTAGTGTCGATATCTTTTAACCAATCATCGACGTTGTGATCATGATTGTCTACATAATCTTTTGCTACTTGTTCAGGATTTTTACTTTTAACAAAGATGTTTTTAGCTAAACGTTCCTCATCTTTTTGATCCCAATCTTTTGCCATACGTGTTGCAATGTCATATGCCGCTGGATGTTTTTCTTTAAAATTATGATTGAATACTAAATCAATATGTTGCTTATTATTTCCATAAATTTTGTCTGGATCTTTAAGCATTTTGACATCTAATTCTTTAGAGAACCAATTTGGTTCCATTGATGTGAAAAGAATAGGTTGTTGTTGTTGATATGCTTTTTGAATTTTTTTGAATTGTTCCTGATCGGAACTTTTATCTAGGCTATATTTACTCAAATCGTCTCTATCTAATTCATCATTCGTTTGTTGCATAACACCATTTCTGTTATCAGTACCTTGAATTGTCCAATCTACAGATTTACCAAAATCTTTATCATCTTTTAAATCTTTAATTGAATCAATGTTCTGAACATATTTAGGTACTGCTAATCCAACATTAACATGATCAATTAAATGTTTCTCATCATATAAAGTAAGTGTATCTTTAAATTTATCATAATATCTTTTATCTGTTTCTGGAAAAATACCTGAAGCATGAAATGCATCATCACTTGCAGACACTGTTGCATATAATGGTCCACTTGCTGGCACAGGTGTAGTTGTAACATCATAACCAGCTTTCTTTAATACTTCCGCAATCACAAGTGAACGTGCAGTTGAATTATCACTTGCAATATAAGGGATTTCAATCGTTTTGTCTCCTAATTCGGTTTTACTTTGTGTAGAGGAGTTGGATTGACTATTCCCACAGGCGCTTAAAACTATGGCTAGTGTGAGTGTGGCTAATAGTACTAAAAATTTTGATACGCGTGATTTAAGCATCAATATCTTTCGCCTCCCTGATCATCTTTTCTATTGTCTGTATGACTCGTTTGATATTTATCGTAAACATGTTGATTATGTTCGCGGGCATAAAGCATCAATGCTTTAAATAATACATCCTGCTCCGTATTATTATCAGTTAAATCTTTGTATAGGTGTGTGGTTTTATCAAAATAAGTTGTAGTGTCATGCTGTTCTTGTCGCTTAGAATGAACCGTTTCAGGTGTACCTTCTTCGGTATATAAAGCTTCGTAATCAACATCATCATATGCATTATAATTATTAGAATGGGTAGCATAGCTGCGATTTTGATGTTGATAAGATACATCTTGTGTATCAACGAATTCTCTATAACGAGGGGCCTCTGAATGTTTGTAATTAGAAGTAGAAGATTCATGATGTTCTTCTAATGCTTTACCTTCAACGTCAATTTTAGGTAATATAACACCTAACCATTTCGGTAAGTACCAAGATGCATTACCGAATAATTTAGTTAAAGCAGGAATTAATGTCATTCTGACAATAAAAGCATCAAATAATACACCAAATGCAAGAGAAAGACCCATTGATTTAATTGCAGTATCATCTTGGAAGATAAAGGCAATAAACACACTGAACATAATTAATGCAGCGGCAACGATAACTGGACCACTTTCTTTAATACCTACGCGAATAGAGTGATCATTATCTCCAGTTTTGCTGTATTCTTCATGAACACGTGTCATTAAGAATAATTCATAGTCAATGGCTAATCCGAATAATAAACCGATTGTAATAACAGGTAAAAAGGCAAGTAATGGACCTGTATTGTCTACACCAAATAGACTACTCATCACACCATCTTGCATGACTAAGGTTGTAAATCCAAGGGTTGCCATTAATGATAAGACAAATCCAAGTACTGCTTTTAATGGCACAAGGATAGATCTAAATACAATCATAAGTAAAATAAATGCTAGTATAACGATAACGCTAGCGAATACTGGGATAGCATCATTCAGTTTTTCTGACATATCGATATTAATGACGCTTTGACCAGAAATCTCAGTGTCATAATGATATTTATCTTCGGCATCTTTGTGATAATCTCTCAATTCATATACAAGATCTGTGGTAGATTTAGCGTTTGGACCTTCATTTGGAATAATCGTAAAGATAGCATAGTGATTATTACCATTCAATTGTGCTTTAGATACTGTATCTACATTATCTAAAGCTTCTATATCTCTACGCATATTACTTAAATCATTTTCAATTGATGTTTTACTTCCACCATCTTTAGTATTCACTAACATTACAATTTGTCCGTTATAGCCTTCACCAAAATTATCTGAAATCAGTTGATACGCTTTATGCTCAGAAGAATCGTTTGGTTTAAGACTGTCATCAGGAATACCAAGACGCATGCCTGTGATTGGAATGATAGCTAGAATAAGAATCACTAAACTAATAATCGTTGCAAGCACAGGTTTACCTACAACGAATTTAGCCCATGGATGATGTTTAGGGTCTTTATTTTTAGTAGGCTTATTTTTAATTTTAATACTTTTATGGAAAATACTAATTAATGCAGGAAGTAATGTTAAGGCTGCTAAAACAGCGAATAACACACTAATAGCTGAAGCAAATCCCATAATTGCTAAGAAATCAATGCCTACTAGTGATAAACCACACACTGCCATCATTACTGTAATACCAGCAAAGATAACAGCACTACCTGCAGTACCTACTGCTTTACCAATTGCTTCTACCGTGGCAGTACCTGATTTTTTAATTTCTTTATATCTAAATAGAATAAATAAAGAATAGTCAATACCTACCGCTAAGCCAATCATTACAGCTAGTGTTAATGTGAAGTTTGGAATGTCAAACATAAATGTAAGTAATGAAATCATACCGACACTTGTTGCTAAACCAAGAATCGCACTAATAATTGGCATACCTGCTGCAATAAGAGAGCCAAATGTGATAAGTAAAATAATGAAAGCAACTACGATACCTACTATTTCAGAAACACCACCAGGTTCAGAGCCCATTGACATACCAGTTGTTTTTTCAATTTGAATGTTGTGATTATCTTTAATATCTTGAAGTGCTTTATTTACTATCTTTTTAGATGAATCTTGCATACTTGTTTGAGGGACAACATAGCTGATATTAGCAATAGCTGTATCGCCTTCACTATTGACCTGTCCCGACTCATATGGATTAGAAATGTTTTGTATATAATCATCATCTTGTTTAATATTATCTAAGGCATCCTCTATGTCTTTTTTCGTTGTTTTATCTTTCAATCCATCCTCTTTATTTGAATGAAAGACAATCTTCATGGACGCTTTTTCACTGTCTTGATGAAATTCTTTACTGATTTTATCATTCGTATCAATGGATTTTAATCCATTCATTTTGATATCACTATCAAATTTTGGTGAAGTAACTAATAGAGGCGCAATCACTACACCAAGTACGACTAACCATATAATAATACTTAGCCATTTATGCTTAGCGATAAATGTACCAAGTTTATATAATAGATTTGCCAATATAATACCTCCTTTTATTGTTAAAATAGCGTTATTAGACAATGTACGTTAATAGAACGTATTTTATAATTTAACAAGAGTTTGATTATATGTGTACCATTAAAAAATTTAAGACGTTGGAAAATGCAACATTTTATTAAAATTGTTGTTTTTTTATAGAAGAAGTGAGGAGGAGCATAAAAAAGAGAAGGATAACATTCATTTAAAATTCGTTATCCTTCTCTTTATGATATGTATAAATTTAAGCTACGAAATATCCGATAAGACAAATTGCACCAATGAGTACAAATAAAACGCCAGGTAAATATATTTTTTCTCTAAGATCAATATCTTGTCTATATACGACGAAGCTACTAATAGAGATGAGTATGATACCCACTACTAGTAAAATAATAGAAAGTATAAGCATCAACTCAGCCTCCTTCATATCAAAATTGATGAAAACGGTGTTCTCTTAATTTTATTATATTAGGAACAGACAAATTTTTATAGCGATTTATTAATATAATGTAAAAATGTTATCATTTTTATAGTTATTTATTAATAAAATTTATAATAAATTTACATTTAATAAAATAATTAAAAGGAGTAGAAAATGAATTCTACAAGAATTGTTTTCTACTCCTTTGGTTATATAAATGATCTTTTCATCTCATTGACGTCTAAATACTTTCATTTTTTAAAGAATAGATTAATGTCATAAAGTTTTGAATAAGAGAAGTGAGACGATGATCTGCCCGGTAAACGATAGAGATATAGCTTGAAGGTGGGCCTTCTTTTAATGACTTACCAATAATATTAGGATGATGGAATAAGGTGCTTTGGCTTACAAGACTTAGATAATTAGAATCTTTAATAATTGTTAATATACTACTAATACTATTTGATTCCATATGAACATTTAAATCAATAAAATTGTTTTTTCGCCAATCATCAATACTTTCTCGTGTTGAACCACTACTATGAATAATGAAACGATACGCATTTAAATCTTCTAATGAAATATCTGTTTTTGAAGCCAAAGGATGTCTTTTATCCATTGCGATAACAAGTGGATTTTCTTGAAGACGTTTCACTTTCAATTCTTTTTCATTGAATCCTTTTTCTGAAATAACACCGATATCAATCTCTCTATCTTTTATTTTATTTAGTATTATAGGAGCAGTATCTACAATTAAATTAATATCAATATTTGGATAATCATGCATATATTTTTTTAAAGTGCTAGGAAGAATACTATAAATAGGTGCATGGCTTGCTCCAACGCGTAAAGTTCCACGTTTAGATTGTTTGAATTCTTCAATCATATTTGTTGTTTCATCAATTAAATTTAGCATTTTATTAGAATTACGATAAAGTAAGTCTCCAGCATCGGTTAAATTGAAACATTTTCCTTTTTTAAAATATAAAGGTATTCCAAGTTCGTTATTTAAATTTTTTAGATGAAATGTTACAGTTGGTTGCGTTATCCCCAGTTTTTCAGCAACAGCATTTTCATTCTGCAATTCAACAAAATTTTTAAAAATCATCATTTGTTTTGTATTCATAAATTAATTCCCCAAAATATATAAATTTTTTCTATTCTATTATTTATATTAAAGAAAGAATTTTGAGGTTACGTTAATAAATTGTTTAAAGTTAGTTAATGTTGATACATTATAATGGGATATACAGTATCATCAGTAGAGGATTGAATAAAAATTTTGTTACGCTCTCATGTATTAAATTAAAAATTGAGGGTAATAACAATGTTGCGTAACAAATCTTACAACATAAAGCATTTACATTTAAGGAGAGATTTACATGTCAGAAAGACTACTTGTGATTTCTGATATTCATGGACATCGAAAAGCCCTTTCCATACTTTTAAAACGAGCAAAATATAATCCCAAAAAAGATCAACTCGTACTTATGGGGGATTATGTCAATAATGGACCGGATTCATTTGGAACATTAAAATTAGTTAAAAGGTTAAAACGACGTGGTGCGATTGCTTTAGCAGGTAACCATGAAATGCGCTGGTTAAATAGTAAAAATAAAAAGATTAAGCGTTGGCATGCGTTCTTACGTGAATTATCTGCTGTTGAAGTGATTGGTAATTATATTTTTGCACATGCAGGAATAGATACCAATAAACCTTTGAATAAGCAGATTAAAGAATATACTACTGGGCATTATTCACATTCGCTTAATCGTCAGATTCCTAAAAATAAATATCTAGTTCATGGCCATGTACCGAATTATCGCTATGGATTAAAAAAAGACGACATTTATAAAAATAAAAATGAACTATCTATAGATACAGGCGCAGGACATAATAAGTTTTTATCGCTGATTGATTTAACAGGTCAATATCAGTATTCAATAGAGGTAACGAATATTCGAAAAATGAATATAAAACGCTTAAAAATATAATAGTTAATGGTGTTTAATCTTTGATGAAAATAAATAAATAAAAATATAATAAGACATTCAAGTTTTATGTAAAATGTTATATAATGAAATGGAATATCACTAAAAAAGGGTGGCATTAATGAATAAAAATACGCAAAACAAAAATCGTAAAATGTCGAAGTTAAGTTCGTATTTAAAAGTGTCATGTTCAGCTTTAATATTAAGTAGTTCACTTGTAGGTTACGGGTTTACTAAAGATGCATTTGCAGCAACACAAGATGCAGAAACAGCAACTTCTGAAACTTCAACACATGTTCAAAAAGATTTACAAGATGCAATTAATAAAGCGAAAAAAGACATTAAGCAACTAAAACATTTAAGTGCAGTTGAGTTAAAAAGTTATAAAGAAGATATTGAAAGTGCTAAAAATCAGACTGAAATTAAAAATATAATCAAAGAAGCGAAAAAAGAAAATAAAGCAACAGCACAAGAAAACACAACGGACGTTTCAAACAAGGATAATAGTACTGAATCATCTAGCACTCAAGATGCGTCAACAGAAGAAAAAGCTACAACAAGTAACGACACTTCTGCTGATGATACATCTAATATATCAAGTGATTTAGATAACATCGTATCAGATTTAGATGCTTTATCTAATAAAGTTGATAGCGGTCAACAAAAAGATGCAACAACATCAAATGAATCTTCGTCTTCTGAATCAAATACTTCTGAAAACACAACTGATGAAGTAACGAAAGAGGAATCCACTACGGAAGAATCATCAAAAGAAGCACCAACAACTGAGGATCCTTCAAATCAACCAACCTCTTCTAAATCAGAAACTTCTATTGTTGATAAATTAGATAGTATTAAAAATGATATCGATAGTGCTAAAAAAGAAATCGAAAGTTCAAAAGAAAACAATTCAAACCAATTACCAAGTGATGACAATAATACTGAAGAGACGACAACTGAATCATCTAGCACTCAAGATGCGCCAATAACAGAAGACACAACACATTCTAATTCAAACCATCATGTATTAGATGAATTAGCTAAATTAAACAATACGCATAAAGATCAAGACTTAGATACAGATGCACGACATCATCAATTTGATAAAGTGAATCACCAATTATCAGAAACTGAAAAAATTAATCAAGCTATTGCTAAAATTGAAAATAGTAAAGATGATGCTAGTCATTTATATATCAATCGTAAATTAGAACAATTATCTGATTTACGTGATAAAATTCAAAATCAAGCTGATTTAGCGAAAAAAGATAAACAAGCTATTGATAATGACATTAAAACTGTACGTAAAAATATAGAGAATAACCGTGATATTATTCTTAATCGTTTGCAACAAGCGTCTGACAAACAACATGCAGCTGAAGATATATTAAACAGCGTGTTTAGTAAAAATGAAGCACAACACATCTTGAAAAATATTAAAACAAAAGGGCAGTCTGATAAACAAATTGCAGATCAGATTATGAAACAAATTGATGGATTAACTTCAACAACGAGTGATGACATTTTAAAATCTATGTTAGAACAAGCTACTAATAAAGAGGATTTATTAAAAACAATTTTATCTACACGTTTAGGGCAAAATGAAGCGGCTACTATTGCGAAACGATTAGCCAATGACCATTTAACAAATTCACAAATTGTTGATCGCTTAAAACAAGCATTTAATCAACATGGTCTTGTGTCTAGTGATGATATTTTAAATGATATTTTAGATAAAACGTCTAATCGTAAACAAGCTATTGAAACAATGTTAGCAACAAAATTAAACCAAGCAAAAGCGAAGGTTTTAGCTGATATTATTTCAAGAGTACAATCTGACAAAGCGAATGCTTTGGATTTAGTGAAAAGTACAATTAATGGTAAAGCAAATGACTTATTACAACTTCAAAATAGCTTAGGTCAAGCCAAAAATAGATTAAATTATATTCTTGATCCAATTGTAAATCGCCCATCATTATTAGATCGTATTACGGGTAACACAAGTGGTTCCAATCTCGGTTCAAGTCTATTAGGTAATCTTCCTTCAGGTAGTAGTTTGCTTGATGGATTAACAAATGGAAATAGCTTACTTGATGGTATAAGTGATATTCCTAATCCAACACAAGGTTTATCATTAGGTCATTTAGGCGATGATGGTTTACTTAGCGGTTTATTTAATAGTGATGGAAATTTATCATTACCTGCAACAGGTGAAGCCATTAAGAAAAACTGGATTCCAATTGTAGCAGTGATTGCTATTGCAGGCGGTGCACTTGTATGGTTCAGTCGTCGTAAACATCACCAATCTAATAACTAAACCAAATAAATAGGAGTAAATAATTAATGTCATTGAACATTAATTATTTACTCTATTTTTATATATTGAGTTGTTGCACTAAAATGGACAACTCAACCAACATATGTAAAAGATGTATCCAAAGTATGAATAATAATCAATTTACTTTACATCATCATTGAATGTCATATGCATTAGACATAAACTTAAAGTGTGAAAAAACAATTTTAAAATGACTCAATTGTAATTATGACGTAGTACATATTGAAGTGATTAAGATTAAAGGGGTGGGGAGCATGGAACACGGTGAAGGTGTATCTCATACAGTATCTGATAACAAAGAGAAAAAACGGTTTCGATTAAAAATGCCTGGTGCATTTACAATATTATTTATTTTAACCATTATTGCAGTGTTAGCAACTTGGATTGTGCCAGCAGGTGCATATTCTAAGCTTTCTTATAATGCAGGAGCGCATGAATTTAAGATTGTCGATGCACATCATAAAACAACGACAGTCCCAGGGACACAAAATCAACTTGATAAATTAGGTGTCAAAATTGATGTGAACCAATTTAAATCAGGTGCTATCAATAAACCGATATCGATTCCTGGAACTTACGAGCGCTTGAAACAAAAGCCAGCGGGTCCCGATCAAATTACGACAAGTATGGTAAATGGAACGATTGAAGCTGTCGATGTCATGGTATTTATTCTTGTGCTTGGTGGTTTAATAGGCGTCGTACAAACGAGTGGTGCTTTTGAATCGGGATTATTAGCATTAACTAAAAAAACTAAAGGACATGAATTTTTACTGGTCTTTATGGTATCTATCTTAATGATTTTAGGTGGAACGTTATGTGGCATTGAAGAAGAAGCGGTCGCTTTCTATCCAGTGTTGGTACCTATCTTTATAGCGATGGGCTATGACTCTATTATATGTGTAGGGTCTATTTTCCTGGCGAGTTCTATTGGGAGTACGTTTTCAACCGTTAACCCTTTTTCAGTAGTCATCGCCTCTAATGCCGCAGGAACAACCTTTGTAGATGGATTGTATTGGCGTATTGCTGGACTTATTGTAGCAACCATCTTTACGATAGGATATTTATATTGGTATGCAAAACGCATTAAAAAAAATCCGAAACGATCATACACTTATGATGATAAAGTGAAGTTTGAACGACAATGGTCAGTGATTAAGAATAATAGTGAAGACAGTATCTTTACCTTACGTGAAAAAATTATTTTAATACTCTTTATCTTGCCCTTCCCAATTATGGTTTGGGGCGTCATGACTCAGGGATGGTGGTTCCCGATTATGGCGTCTATGTTTTTAGCCTTTACCATTGTGATTATGCTTATTGTCGCATTAGGTAAGAATGGCTTAGGTGAGAAAAAAGTGGTCGATGCATTTGTTAATGGTGCATCAAGCTTAGTAGGCGTATCATTAATCATTGGTCTTGCACGTGGTATTAATAGGATTATGAATGATGGGCTGATTTCAGATACAGTGTTAAATTTTTCATCATCACTCGTAAAACATGCGAATGGCCCACTGTTTATTCTTGTATTATTGATTATCTTTTTCTTCCTAGGATTTATTATTCCTTCATCATCAGGATTGGCTGTACTTGCCATGCCAATATTTGCACCACTTGCTGATACAGTAGGTATTCCTCGATTTGTGATTGTTACAGCGTATCAATTTGGACAATATGCGATGCTATTTTTAGCACCAACAGGATTGATTATGGCTACATTACAAATGTTGGATATGAAATATTCACATTGGTTTAAATTTGTATGGCCAATTGTCGTTTTTGTATTTATCTTTGGCGGTGGCTTATTAGTTGCCCAAGTATTAGTATATTCATAATAAAAAAGCCATTGAGTTTCAAATTTTTGAAACTCAATGGCTTTTGTTGTGCATTTATTTAGGTTGAATGTAGTGTAAAGATGAGGCAGTATCCGCATCAATTTGACGATAGGATACAATACCCAATCCTTTTACATTTGATTCTGAAATAATGATTGAGCCATCATCATTGACTTTTTCAACGAAAGCAACGTGGCCATATAACGCACTTGCTCCAGATTGGCCTGCTTCAAATACAACTGCTGTATGATTTTTAGGGGTTGTACTTACATTATAACCTGCGTCTTCAGCGCTATTATCCCAGTTATGTGCATCGCCCCAATGACCGCCTACATGTTTATCAAATTGTTGAACACGTTCGTACACATACCAAGTACATTGACCATGTGGATACGGTGAAGCAACATCTGAAATTGAAAATGGCTTAAATGCACTTCCTGAAACATCTGTGCCACTACTTCCTGTTGATGTTGAGTATTTATCTAAATCAGGCATGTGTTTTTTATCAAAATCAGTTAAATTGTAATGTTCAATTAAACTATTTAATTTCGTTGCATAGTTTGGATCAGTCGCATAAGTTTGGCTTAAATGACGTGTTGCTGAACGATAACTTGGTGCAATATTTTTCCAAGATGATTTATAAATTGTAGGATTACCGTCAATACCATGTTTGATTAAATCAGCATAATCTTTTAATGAAGCTTTAAGATTTGGATATTTACGGAAACTAGCATTAATACTAAAAATATTATTATTACTGCTAGCTTCAAGTGTATTGAAGTTAACTGAAGCACCTTTATAACTACCTTTCATACCGAATAAATTGTAGTTTGGTGCTTGTGCAAGAGCGCTATTACCTGAACTTGATTCTAAAATGGCCTGCGCAATCATAACAGAAGCATAAATATCATTATCTTGCCCAATTTTATGCGCATCTTTGGCAATAGATGTAATAAATTCACGTGTTGCTTTATTTTCTACCACTGCCATGTTTCCATTAGTAACATTGTTCCCATCTAATTGTGGTACATCTTGGAATAAACTTATAGCGCGTGTATTACTTTGTTTAAAATCATTTTCAAATGATTGTGGTGCTTCTTGTTTATGTTTTAGTTGTTTTTCCGTTGGTAATTGTGGATTGTCTTTATTTGTGTTTAGTTGGTCTTGAGTTGTTGATGTATCTTTTTTTGAATCTTCATTTTGTGATACTTGAGATGTGCTGTCTTTTTTAGATGATGTATAGTCTTCATGTGTTTGTTGTGCTTTATCACTATATTTATCAAGAAGCGCATCTAGTACATCCTCTGATTGTTGACGATCTTTGTTAGACGTTGCTTGATCTTCCTGAGCGGTTTGAGATGTTGTGTTGTTTGTTGTTTGCTGTGATGTTGATTGATTGCTACTTTCAGATGTCGATGACTCATTATTATTAGAATCATTTAAATCGGAAGCTAATTGATTCAATGAATCTAAAGCTTTGCTTACGCTAGAATCATCAGTTGAATGATTGTTATTACTGTTACTATATTTAAATGATGACTCAGACGGTTGATCTGATTGATTATTTTCTGTTAGTACATCAGATTGATTTGATGATGTGGTATGACTATTTGACTTGTCAGATGAGTCTTGAGGTGATGCATCGATTGTTGTGTGTTGCTGTGATGATTCAGTACGATCTTCATCTGAAGAAGTTATATTCGTTGCATTTTTGTCATCATTAGTATTAGATGAAGATGAATCACTTTCAACATGTTCATATTTAGAAATATCATCATCAAAATGGAATAAAGATGAAATCAAACTTGTTAAACTAAAGCCATTTTCAAAGTGACTAGGATCTAAAAAATTTGATGAGAATGAATGATTTGAACCATTCATGCTAAATACAGATAATGGTGTATGATACGTGTCTTCATCTTTAGTATTAGATGAACGATTATTTTTCGAATGTGTTGATGATGGTTTAGAATGAGAAGCGGCATCTTCATTTGAAACTGTGTCTGATTGACTTTCTTTTGACTGAGAGTCTTGCTTTTTATTATTATCAGAGCTATCAGAAGTTGAATCTTCTGAAGATGGAGTTTCATTGCTTTCAGTACGTGTTGTTTCTGATGTAGAAGTTGAATCCTCATTATTTGATTCAGATGTTTTAGTTTGTTTTGTAGTCTCTTCAGCTTGAGCAACACTAGACGTAAATGTTGGTAAAACCAGAGTTGTAGTTAGCAAATATATCATGAATTTTTGCTTCGACATCAATAAACGCTCCTTACTTTTGTATAATATATTTTATAAATCCGTCTTAAGTCAGACGATTTCTATCGTATTTTAACGTAGCATTAGCTTTGTCGCTAAAATTATTTTCTGCTATAATGCATGAGTACCATTTTAATTGTTGACGTATATCAACTAATTATGGCATTCGTGATAAAAGTATTATACTAATTCTACGATATAAAAAACAATGTTTTAAATCATATTGATATAAATTCTTAATATTTCATTTTTAGGAGAGTGAAAATGAAGAACGCGTTTAAATTATTTTTGACAGACTTAAAGCGTGTCGCTAAAACACCTGCTGCTTGGGTAATTCTAGGCGGTTTGGCAATTTTACCTTCATTTTACGCATGGTTTAATTTATGGGCAATGTGGGATCCATATAGTAATACAGGTCATATTAAAGTGGCAGTTGTAAACGAAGACCAAGGCGATAAAATTCGAGGTAAGAAAATTAATGTAGGTAATACGCTCGAAGACACATTGAAGAACAATGATAAATTTGATTGGCAATTTGTCAGTCGGGAGAAAGCAGATCATGAAATACGAATGGGTAAATATTATGCAGGAATTTATATACCTAAGAAATTTACACATCAAATTACGGGAACACTTCGTAAACATCCGGAAAAAGCAGATATTACATATAAAGTGAACCAAAAAATTAATGCTGTCGCCCCTAAAATGACTGATACCGGTTCGACAATTATTGTTGATGAAGCCAATAAACAATTTAATACTACTGTAACGAAAGCATTATTGAAAGCAGCAAATAAAGTAGGTCTTCAAATTGAAGACGAAGTACCAACCATCAATAAAATTAAAAATGCAGTATATGCTGCCCATCAATCTTTACCTAAATTGAATAAAATTGCAGATAGAATTGTTTACCTTAATGATCATCAAGATCAGCTTGATCAATATGCGAATCAATTCCGTGATTTAGATAACTATAAAGATGATATTTTAAATGCTCAACAAAAATTAAATGACGTCAATGCAGCTATTCCTTCTTTAAATCAAAAAGCGAAACTCATTCTCGCATTGAATGAATATATGCCTAACATTCAGAAATTAGTGAATGTAGCAGCAGATGATGTTCCTCAGACGTTCCCTAAAATTAATAGAGGGGTAGATATTGCGAGTCAAGGATTAGACTTAGCTAATCAACAACTTAACGATGCACAAGGTTATTTAGGTATGGCTAAGCAACGTGTCGGTGATTATCAAGAGGCAACTAGGCGAGCACAAGCAGTTAATGGTAATGTGAATAATAATTTACGACAACAAAGTGCGACAACTAGTGACAATGGCATGCCTCAATATACGATTCAAAAATTAAGTGATCATTCAAATAATGATCAACTACCTAATGGTCAAATCCTTTCAAATGAAGATATTAAATCTATGAATAGTGGACTGGCTGAAGCGTTACTTGCATTATCTTCAAATGCAGATAAGCAAGCTAAGGCATCACAATCTGATGTGAAAGCTTTAAGAGATATTACTTATGGTGTTATTGCCTCTAATCGTCCAACAGAATATAATGATATGCTTCGAAATATTAAAGGACGTTTAGAAAACACTTCAAAATACAATCAACAATTGATTGATGTATTAAAAGAATTACAACAACGTGAACATGTGAATTTAGCACCACAAATTAAACGAATCGAAAGTACCAATAACCGTATTAATGATACGTTACGTTCTACTAACCAATTGATTGATACATTATCAAGTGGTGGTAAAGGTAGTGCGGAGTCTATTAATGTATTAAGAAGCTTGCCAGCTTTAAATTCTGGTTTAGGTAGTTATAGAGATTACATTAAAAATAATTTAAATCATCGTTTACTTGTAGTTTCTAATGATATTACAAAACAATTAAGTGAAGGCCAAGTCGTATTATCAGATGTGCAATCTAAATTAAATACGATTAATCAAGTGATTCAAGCAGGTCAACACATTGTAGGTGATGGTCAAACTCGTATTGCAACACTTCAAAGTGAGTTACCATCACTTGAAGCGGGATATATTGAAGCAACTCAAACTGCTAAAAATTACTTCCCAACAGTACGAAAAAATGTAGCCAAAGCTGCAGACTTCGTACGTAATGATTTGCCTGATTTAGAACAACGTCTTGCGAATGCAACAGCTACTGTTAATGCTAACTTACCAACTTTATTTAATAAGTATGATAATGCAGTTAATCTATTAGATGAAAATCAGCCAAAAGCAAAAGAAGCTTTAGCGAATTTAGCGAACTTTGCACAAACAAAATTACCTGGCATCGAAAGAGATTTAAATAAGGCTAATGATATATTCAATCAATTGGACGATGATGATGCAGTAGATAAGCTTGTTAATAGTCTGAAAAACGACTTGAAAAAACAAGCAGATGTTATCGCAAACCCAATTAATAAGAAAACTGTGGATGTTTTCCCAGTCAGAGATTATGGTTCAGGTATGACACCGTTCTATACAGCATTATCTATTTGGGTAGGTGCCTTGTTATTAGTAAGTTTATTAACTGTACACAACAAACATGAAGAACTTGCTGATCAATTAACAAAACGTCAAGAATATCTTGGTAAAGGGATGTTCTTTATAACAATGGGAATATTACAAACACTTATTGTTACAACAGGTGACTTATTCTTACTTCGTGCACAAGTAGAATCACCATTGCTCTTTGTCCTTGTGGCACTTTTTGGAGCCATTGTGTTTAATACCATTGTTTATACGTGTGTATCTATACTGGGTAACCCAGGTAAAGCTGTAGCCATTATTCTTTTAGTATTACAAATTGCAGGTGGCGGTGGTACCTTCCCAGTGGCTACACTACCTAAGTTCTTCCAAAACATTTCACCGTACTTACCATTTACGTATTTAATTGATTGTTTACGTGAAGTAGTCGGTGGTATTGTACCAGAAATTTTAATTACAAAATTAATTATATTTGGACTCTTCGGTCTTGGTTTCTTCTTAATTGGATTTATTGCTAAACCATTCTTAGATCCAATTATGACTAAGATTGCAAAACGCGTAGAAGAAAGTAAAGTAACAGAATAGAAAATAAAAGAGCCTGATTGATAATGAAACATCATTATCAGTCAGGCTATTATTTTTAATTAGATTTGTTATTAGACTCACTACTATGATTAGTGTGATTTTCAGTAGATGATGGAGTACTTTGTTGTGAAGAAGGTTTTTCTTCTGTTGAAGGTTGTTCAGTTGATGTTTGCTCTGAAGATGTTTTTTCTTCTGTGCTTTGAGATGTAGGGCGTTTTGATGTGTTACTTTCTGAACGATGTTGTGATTGTGACGTAGTTGATGATTCACTTGTTTTTGGCTGTGTAGTCTGAACAGTAGAATGACGTTGTGTCGTTTGTTCGTGTTCTTGTATTGATTGACTTGTTGACTCAGATTGCGCAGTGGTACCCTTGTCAGACTGACTTGTTTCATTAGATTGAACTGTATGACTTTCAGAAGTAGTTTCTTTTTTATCTTTCTTTTTAGTAGATTGTGTTTGATTTGGGTCAGACTGATTAGAATGAGTGGCTGCAAAAAAGACTGAGAATCCTAATGCCACAACAAGTAATATAATGACTATAGTTGCTAATATTTTTTTCAAATGATAGTCCTCCATTTTTAATTCATTTCTTTAGTTTATTATAATCAAAGTTCAACAAATAGGTAGTATGTATATAACCAAATCATATTACATTTTATTTACATAATTCTGTGATAGATACATCTAAAGTACAGTGAATTAAGACAAAGAGTATGAGATAATAATAGTGAAATAAAAATCCATTAGAGAAAGAAGGACAATCATGAATAAAATAGTTAAATCTATAGCATCAGTTACTTTAGCATTTGGGACAATGTTAGGCGTAAGTACAACTGTTTTACCAATCGAGGATACAGCGCATGCAGCTACAAAGCCATATTATGTATATAACGGGTATGTAGATAAAGACGCAAAATTTGTAACCAATAAACAGTTTATTAAAGCAGTTAAATATGGAAATGTAACAATGAATGGAATAAAATTTGAAAAAGTGCATAGTAATAAAAAACTTGAAAAATATAACCAAACATTTACTGGTGTAAGTAAAGATGGTAAAAAGGCGAATAAAGTTCAATTTAGTGTTAAAGGGGATTTGACATATAATCAATTGAAAAAAGCGTATGGCTCAGACTTTAAAAAAGTAAAGGGTACTCCAAGTGATAAAAAAAGTGGTATTTTCGAATATCAACCTAAGAAAGATGGATTAATTGTTTCTTTTGTTATAACACATGGAAGAACAGTAGAAGTAGATATTGGCTATGAAGGTGTCACAACAAGTAAATAAATGAGAAATACGAGCGGAATTGAGTTCAATTCTCGCTCGTTTTTATTATTCAATGTGACATAATACTGCAAATTCGAGTTGCATTGTTTGTGAGCCATTCTCATTACTAATTGTAATATACCGCTTTAAAATATCAATACGTTTAATATAAGCTGCAATAGAATGAATCGTACCATTTCTAAAATAACTAATCATAGCGAGTTGATGAGTTGTATATTTTTCGATTAATCGTCTATTCAGAATATTGAATTGATCATCCGACAAAGAGGGCATCGTTATTTTATTTTGATTTTCGATAAAAGTTTTTATTCGTTCATATTGTTCAGGCATCACTGCAAAAGGTGCCCACTTAATCATGCCACGTCCTTGTGGTATATTAGCGTCTAAATATTCTCTAGGAATGTTACGATAATCTGTTTCATGTTTGTATTGATCAGGAATCATTAAAACCACCTCGATAATATTATAGAACATATGTTCGCTTTTCGGAAGTGGTTTCTCATAATATAAATAAATCTTATATTTAAAAATTAAAATAATGAATTTATATATCATAAGACCACAAGTTTAACAAAGGGGAAGTAAACTCGTGGTCTAATGTTATGACGTAGTATAACTTTTTATGAAGGAGTAAATAGAACTATTACTCCTATTTATAGTATAACACAATTTTATAAAAAAATATTTAAATAGATAACCAATTGCTATAATGATTGTATAGATATGAGTAATGAAGTATGATATGAGTAGTTTAAAGAGAAAGAGGAAGACGCATATGAAAAAGACAACAAAAGTATGTGTAGCTACAACAATAGCGTTTAGTACACTATTAGGTGCTAGCGTCACAGATGCACTTGTTCAACAGCCGACTGCACACGCAGCAACGTCATCATATTACAACTATAATGGTTATGCAGGTCAAAATGCTTCATTCGTATTAGATAAAAATTTTAAAACTGCGATTAAAGCTGAAAATGTTAAATTTAATGGCATTAAAATTAAATCGACAACATCTAATAAATCGGTATTAAAATATGATCAATACTTCAGAAATGTATCTAAAGATAGTAAAACTGCCTCGTTACTAGATATGGAAGTCAAAGGTCAACTTTCATTAACACAACTTAAAAAAGTATATAGTAAAGAGCTACAAAAAATTGATAATGGTAAAAACAACACAACAGGTATTTATTATTATCAACCTAAACAAAATGGTATGACAGTTTGGTTTGATGTTAATAAAGGTAAAGTAGACCGAGTCGTATTAGGCTATAGTACAGTACAAAAAGCAATGAATTAAATGGGTGATTGAAGTGAACGTACTCGCTTCAATCATTTTTTATACACATAGGCGAATAAATATTAAATGATTATAAAAAGGTATTTCAAGTTAAAATTTTAAAATCGTCTTCTAATCGATAATTAAAAGGTTTTATTATTGGAAATTAACATTTAGTGCTACGATAGAATTATATACATGAAATGTATATTTTGAACCACTGCTTCATGATAATGACATATCACTATACCATTTACTTGAAGGAGGAATACAAATGACAAAGGGGCCAATTCAAGTTAATAATGAAATCGGTACATTAAAAACAGTGCTACTCAAACGACCAGGTAAAGAGTTAGAAAATTTAGTACCTGATCATTTAAGTGGATTGTTGTTTGACGACATTCCATATTTAAAAGTGGCACAAGAAGAGCATGATCAATTTGCAGAAACACTTAGAAGTGAAGGGGTAGAAGTCGTTTATCTAGAACAACTTGCTGCTGAAGCGATTGAAAATGAAGATGTAAGACAGCAATTAATTGACGATATTTTATCAGAATCTCAAAAAACAATTTTAGGTCATGAGACAGAAATTAAAACATATCTTTCAACATTATCAAATCAAGCATTAATTGAAACAATGATGTCTGGGATACGTAAAGAGGACATTCAACTTGAAACAACGCATCTCGTTGAATATTTAGATGATCGTTATCCATTCTATTTAGATCCAATGCCTAATTTATATTTTACACGGGATCCTCAAGCAAGTATTGGTAGAGGTATGTCGATCAATCGTATGTATTGGCGCGCAAGACGTCGTGAATCTATTTTTATGACGTATATTCTAAAATATCACCCCCGTTTTAAAGATGCAGATATACCGGTGTGGCTTGATCGTACATCACCGTTTAACATCGAAGGTGGAGACGAGCTTGTGCTTTCTAAAGAAGTATTAGCTATCGGTATTTCAGAACGTACATCAGCTGAAGCCATTGAGCGGCTAGCAAGAAATATATTTAAAGATGACTATACTACATTTAAAAAAGTACTTGCGATTGAAATACCTAATAGTCGTACATTTATGCATCTAGATACTGTATTTACAATGATTGATTATGACAAATTTACAGTGCATGCAGCTATTTTTAAAGAAGAGAATCACATGAATATCTTTACAATTGAGCAAGATGAAATGAAAGATGATATTAAAATTACACACTCTAGACAGCTACGAGAAACGTTAGCCAATGCATTAGGTGTAGATAACGTAGAATTTATACCTACTGGTAATGGAGATGTCATAGACGGTGCTAGAGAACAGTGGAACGATGGGTCTAATACATTATGTATTCGTCCAGGCGTTGTGGTGACATACGATAGAAACTATGTCTCTAATCAATTATTACGTGACAAAGGTATTAAAGTGATTGAAATTAAAGGTAGTGAATTGGTACGTGGTCGTGGAGGTCCAAGATGTATGAGTCAACCTTTATTTAGAGAAGATATATAATGTTTTCACGTGAAACAATTTATAGTCAAAAACGTTAGTCATTTGGCTAGCGTCTTTTTATATTAAAAAACATTCCATTAGTCTACAAAAAGTGTAAAATAGATATCATACTTATAAATTGGAAGGACGAAACAATATGGCATTTATGACTATTAATTATAAATCACCTACGATTGGGATGAATCAATCGTTTACAGCCATCGTTCCAGAAGACGATAGCTTTTTTAAACAACATGAACCTGTAAAACCTTTAAAAATGTTATTACTGCTCCATGGTCTATCAAGTGATGCGACATCGTATATGCGACTAACGAGTATTGAACGTTATGCAGAAGCACATCAGTTGGCAGTGATTATGCCGAATGCAGATCACAGTGGCTATGCGAATATGGCGTTTGGTCATAGCTACTATGACTATATATTAGAAATTTACAATTATGCACATCAAGTGTTACCAGTATCTAAAAAAAGAGAAGATAATTTTATTGCAGGTCATTCAATGGGTGGTTACGGAACAATAAAATTCGCTTTAACTCAAAGTCATTTATTTTCTAAAGCAGCGCCATTGTCAGCAGTATTTGATGTACAATCATTACTCGATATTGAGTGGAATGACTTTGACCCCAAAGCCATTGCCGGTGATGCTTTAAAAGTTAAAGGTACAGAGTTAGATACCTATCACTTAGTGGATGAAGCGGTTGATAAAGACGCAACACTTCCAGAACTCTTTATTCAATGTGGCACAGAAGATTTCTTATATGATGATAATCAACGATTTATGAAATATTTAGATGAAAAAAGTATCAATTATAAATATGAAGAAGGACCTGGGGAACATGACTATGCTTTTTGGGACAAAGCAATTGAACGTACAATTGAATGGTTAGTAGAGAAATAAAAAAATATCCCTTTGTGATGATACGTCACAAAGGGATATTTCGTTTTATTTAATGATTTCAATCGTAAATGGAACAACAAAATCTTCACCTTTATTCATTGCAAGAATAGCTAAAATAGTATAGACAAAACCAGCAATACCTACAATGAATAAAGTTAAGTAACCAATTAACACTATAGTTAAAACTAAACTTTCAAATTAGCGAATGCCATCGATCAACCCATCAAACATGTTGATACATCTGGTAAGGATAGATAACTTGAAATAAGAAATAGATACTTTTTCTATTTCTTATTTTTTTAATTCATAAACTAATTTGAGTTATTATTTTGAGTATTTTAAAATAATGACAAGTATTAATTATTTTAGGTTTTTCGTGAATATAAAAGAATCTATTCTAAATCAATAAGGAGCGTAAGTTTAGTGTACAAATATTACATAACCTCGGTCGTTATTTTTCTAGTATTTTCACTGATATGCGGTATGGCTCTTGTTGAAAATAATAGTGAAAAAATATCGGTAGTAGCAGTGGGAGATAATTTAATTCATCCTGTCGTATATCATGATGCACAATATTCAGATGGTACATATAACTTTAAGCCAATGTATTCTAATATAAAGAAAGACATAGCTAGGACTGACTTAGCTTTTGTCAATCAGGAGTCTCCACTTGGTGGGGATGATATTCCATATTCTGGTTTTAAACGATTCAATACACCTAGTCAGGTAGCAAGTGACATTGTTGCAACAGGGTTCGATGTGATTAATGGTGCAAATAATCACTCCTTAGATCAAGGAGATCAAGGAATCACAAATCATATACAGACTTGGGAAAAATTTGATAATAACGTATTGTTTACAGGAATATACAATTCGAAAAAAGAGGCGAATCGTGTACATACCATTTCTAAAAATGGCGTGAAAATCAGTGTATTAAGTTATACATATGGAACAAATGATATGGTCTCAAACTATCCATATACAGTAAAAACGTTTAACGAAGCTACTATTAAACATGATATACGAAAAGCAAAACAACAAAGCGACGTCGTCATGGTGTCGGCACATTGGGGAAATGAAAATCACCATACACCAAATAAAACACAGAAGAAGTACGCTCAATTATTTGCAAATGAGGGTGTAGATGTCGTCATTGGCACGCATCCACATGTGATTCAACCAGTAAAGTGGGTTAAAGCAAAAGATCATCACCATAAAACCTTGGTAGCTTATTCTTTAGGTAATTTTTTAAATGGACAATATGGTGGAGATGAAAATAATCAATTGTTAGGAAGGATAAACTTCGATGTAGTAAAAGAACCTAAAGGTGTACATTTAGAAAATGTTAAATGGACAAGCATGGTCAATCATTACGAACAAGCACGTCCTACCAATAAACAAACACGACAACATTTTAAAATTTATAACCTTGATGATTACACATCACAATTAGCAGAGAAACATGGACTACAGTATGATTCAAAAAGTGAATGGAATATCAAACATTTACAGGATATTACAAAAGATGTTATCGATAATAAATTTTTAAATGAAAAAAGTTTATAAAAAAGAGCGACTAAATATGTATTAATGACATATATAGTCGCTCTTAATTGATTTATTTAAATGTTCTCCCAATATCCATTATTTGTTTTGATTAGCAAATGATTTAGAGATATCACGTAGTGTTTGAGGTGCGTCATCCCATTTCATTGTGACTTCAGTGAAGTGCATGTGATTTGGATGGGTATTAATATCATCAAACGTTTCTTTTAAATCTTTTGAAGATTTAACGTCATGTACTTGTACAGTATCTCCACCAAATACTTTGGGTAATGCTTTGTAATCCCACATGTTGATATCGTTATATGGCTCTTCCATACCATGAATGAGACGTTCAACAGTATAACCATCATTATTAATTAAGAAAATCACAGGTTTAATATCTTGACGAATCATTGTTGATAATTCTTGAACAGTTAATTGGAATGACCCATCACCAATTAATAAGATATTACGACGGTGTGGATTAGCTAATTGAGAACCTAATGTAGCTGGTAATGTGTAACCAATTGAACCCCATAAAGGTTGACCAATAAATGACATGTTTTTAGGTAAAGCTAAACTGTAAGCTCCAAAGAAGGATGACCCTTGTTCAGCGATTAATACGTCATTGTCGCCAATAAAGTCTTGCATCATTTTAAAGTAAATATCTTGCGTTAACGTATCATCAGTTAATTCATAGTCAATTGATTTTGGTTGTTGATAAGAAGGGAATGAATGTTTATTTGTATAATCTATCGTACTTAACGCTTCTAAGAATTCAGGCAATATAATTTCTTTATCAATCGTATCGTTTAATTTGAATAGACGATGATTAATCATGACCACTTCGTTAATATCAAATTTATATGAAAAGCCTGCAGTAGCTGAGTCAGTTAATTTGGCACCAATATTTAAAATAGCATCGCTATGATCGACATAGTCTTTAATGTCATCTTTAGCAATTTCTCCATCATAAATACCCATATAGTGTGGGTTTTCTTCATTGAATGCCCCTTTACCTAACGATAATTGAACAACTGGAATATTCGTTTTATTTACAAATTGTTCTAATTCATCATGTAAATGGAAACTATTGATTTCATGACCAGTAATAATTAATGGTTGTTTAGCTGAACGTAACTTATCAGCCACCATATCTACATATTGAGATACATCTTGTTGAGGTGTTTTTTCAACTTTGAATGGTTGTTCAACTTCAATATCTGACACTGCTACATCGATTGGTAAGTGAATGTGTACAGGTCGACGTTCTTGAATTGCAGCATTGATTACTCTAGGAATTTCAGTTGTTGCATTTTCAGTTGTAATATAGGCTTGTGCAGTAGTAATAGGTTCAAACATGTGTCGATAACTATCAAAGTGTCCTTCACCTAAAGAGTGATGCACATATTTGCCTGCCTTTTCAACAGCTCTTGTTGGTGCGCCTGTGATAGCAATGACCGGAACACGTTCTGCATAAGCGCCTGCAATACCATTAACAGCACTTAATTCGCCAACGCCAAATGTTGTTACGAGTACGCCTAGTCCATTCATTCGTGCGTAACCATCAGCTGTATAAGCACCATTTAGTTCATTCGTTGTTCCAACCCATTCAACGCCTTCATGACTGACGATGTCATCTAAAAATGCTAGGTTAAAATCTCCTGGCACACCAAATATTTTATTTACTCCTGCTTCATGTACTGCGTCCATTAAATATTGTCCTACACGTTGTTTCATATTCAATTCCACCTTTGTATTGCTTTTGTTTACATATATAGGATAAGCCTGGTTATAAATAAAGTCAACATTATTGACCTTTTGATGAAAATCATTAGAAAATTTACTATAATAATTAATAATGTCTTTGAAAAGGAACGAGTGAATATGGATCGAAATAAAAATGATTATGAGCACATGCTATTTTATTTCGCTTATAAAACGTTTGTGACGACTGCAGATGAAATTATCGAAAAATATGGTATGAGTCGACAACATCATCGCTTTTTATTTTTTATCAATAAATTGCCTGGTATTACGATTAAGCAGTTACTAAACACGTTAGAAATATCAAAGCAAGGGTCTCACGCGACATTGAAGAAGTTAAAAGAAGAAGGCTTAATCATTGAACAACAATCTGAAGAAGATCGCAGAGTAAAACAATTATTTCCTACCCCAAAGGGAAGTAAATTAGTAGAAAAATTAAATAAAGCGCAAGATGAATTAATGCAACAAACGTTCCAAAAAGTTGGAAAAGATTGGTATGCGATTATGGAAGAATTATCGAATTATCGAGAAGGGTTTCAAGATATTAAACATTTAAAGGATGAAAAAGAATCTTAAAACAGCTGAACTGACGTAGATCGACAGTTCAGCTGTTTCTATACAATTTTAAGGAGAAAATATACTGTCTATAATCAATAACAATGAAAAGTTAATTCAACTTATTTCAAAAGAATTAAAGATATTTACATTTAATGTACAACGTATGATAGGATATTTGACAGTAATAAAACAAAATAATATTGTAGATTACAATATAAAATGTTAAGGGGTCAATTAGAATTAACACCAGATCTTCGAAAATCATTTTTTAGTAATAGTGATGATTCGTCAAAAGCACGTAAAAATGAAAAAATTGGACATCAACAATGGATCATTTTGCGATAGCCATAAATAATGCAATTCGAAAGTATATGTTTTAATATAAAAGAGGTTAGAGTAAAGTAGAATGTTAAGATATCACATGTTAGCGTTTTAATTTTCTAACCTTATTTCATTTATAGAAAGAAAGTAGTGTAGAATGTGGCACCACGTTATATCGCAAGAATTTATTTTATAGTGCTTTTTATTATTTCATTGTTTGTACCGCGAATACTTAACTTTATGACATTAAATCTATTCTTAGCCTATATTCCTCTAGAGCTTTGCTTGCTTTTAAAGTTATTTAAACCAAAGGAAACTAAAGAGTGGCCTTTATTTATTGTATTTGCACTTATTTTTATACTATTAGTTCCCAATACGTTCTATATGGTTACAGACTTAATCCATCTTAATAATTTTAAATTCAATTTCTTAGTCAGTTTAAATTTAATTGAATGGTTTGCGTTTGCGTATTTACTGGCAGGTGTCTTTTTTGCAATCTATTGTATGATCTTTATATTTATCAGCTTAGAACATTTTACTTCTAATATATGGCTTAATCGATGCTTAGTACTGAGTTTAATGTTTCTAAATGGGATAGGCATATATGTTGGACGTTTTTTAAGATTCCATACAGTTTATCTGATTACACGACCATTAACGATTACGCATCAAGTGTTTGATGCCATCGATTTAAAAAGTGTTATTTTTATTATGCTTATGGTATTATTACAAGCCATTCTTATATTATTTGTGAAAGGAGTACGATTAATAAAATGATTCGCATACTACTCCTCTTAGTCATTGTGATTATATTACAAGTAATAATTAAGCATTTTCTTAGTGACATAGAGTTAGATTCAAAGTATAAAAATATGATTACTTATGTACCATTAGGTTTAGGATTGTTTTTTGTTCAAAATGTATATTATGAACGTAAGTATCCACATTGGGAGGTACCACTTAAAGAAAAGCTAAATTTAAAATATATTTATCTTTTTACTTTCTTAGAGTTTGTTGCGATATATATTTGTGTATTTGTGATGAAAAATTAAATATGTTGTCAATCCCTTCTCTAAAATGACATAAATATAACGCAATTTGTTCGATTGACTTTAAAAATAATACCAAATGAGTGTATAATAGATTTAGTATAGACTTGTTTTTTGACAAAACAAATCTAATGTACGCTAAAAATTAAAAGGAGTGACAATAATGAAAAAACTTTTAGTTACAACGATTATTGGTTTTGTAGGCTATATTGCTTTCAAAAAATATCAAAACAAAGTAAACGAAATGCCAAATATTGAATATTAATAAATGAAGCCAAGAGGTTTTCTTAAATGAAAATCTCTTGGCTTTTTATATATCTTTAATATACATAAAAATTATTAAATTTAAATTAATATAGCTGAATACAATTTATCCAACGCAGATATAATTAAATAATTCTTAAAGACAAATAATGTCTACACATTATTATATAATAAATTTAATTATCAAATAAAATACAATAGTTTACATGATATTTACACTTTTTTAAAAATGTATTGATATTAAAGTTATAAGATAAAATGTAATGGTTAAATTTAAATGTTTACATATATATTAAACTAATTAGAGATTTAAAAATATATTTATAGAAAAGCTATTGTAAAAATATTTTTTAAAATATAAAATTAGTATTGAAAAACATTTTGGAGGTTAATATGGAAAACTCGTTAAGTTTATCAAAATTTTTAACAGCTTTAAGAAAAAATTTAAAATTACTTATTTTATTACCACTTATTTTCATTTTAATTAGTGCATTAATAACTATGTTTTTAATGAAACCAAAATACGAGGCTAATACTCAAGTATTAGTAAATCAAAAAGAAAAAAATTCGGAATTAATGGCTCAAGAAGTACAAAGTAATATTCAGTTAGTTAATACGTATTCGGAAATAGTTAAAAGTCCCCGTATTTTAGATGAAGTAGCGAAAAAAAATGATGAATTTTCTTCTTCTGATATCAAAGGAATGTTAACTGTGACTACGCAAGCACAATCACAAATTTTAAATATTAATGTGAAAAGTGATAGTAAAAATGATGCGGAAAAGATAGCTAATGATATATCAGAAGTATTTAGTGATAAAATGCCAAAAATTATGAATGTAAATAATGTTTCAGTTTTATCTTCAGCTGATGGAACTGCATCAAAAGTTTCACCAAGTTTAATACTTAATTTAGTTATTGGACTTATTTTAGGCATAATATTAGCGATTTTTATTATTATAATGAAAGAATTATTCGACAAACGAATTAAAACAGAAGAAGACGTTGAAAGAGAATTAAATATTCCTGTATTAGGTTCAATTCAAAAATTAAAATAAGGAGAAAATCTTATGGCTAAAAGAAAAAAAGAAAAACGTAAAGCATTAGAGACACCTTTATATGTAGAAGATAACCCTAAATCAATTGTTAGCGAAAAAGTAAGAGGTATTCGTTCAAATATTATGTTCTCAAATGCTGAAGAAATTAAAAGTGTGCTGATTACTTCTGAAAAACCAGCAGCTGGGAAAAGTATTGTGTCTGCAAATATTGCGATTACTTATGCACAAGCTGGATATAAAACTTTAATTATCGATGGAGATATGCGTAAACCAACACAACATTATCATTTTGAAACATCAAACTATGATGGATTATCTAATTTAATTATTGGAAATTCAGATTTTGATAAAGCAATTAGATCTACGAGAGTGAAGAATTTAGATTTACTAACATCTGGTCCCATTCCACCAAATCCTTCAGAGTTAATAGCTTCTAAAAGGTTTAAAAAGATTTTTGAACATTTACAAAAGGAATACGATTTTATTTTAATTGATACGCCACCAATCATTTCTGTTACAGATGCACAAGTATTTTTACAATATGTACCAAATTGTATGTTAATTATTGATGCTCAGAAAAATAATCGAAATGAAGTTAAAAAAGCTAAACAACTCGTTGAACAAGCCGATGGACATGTTATTGGTGCAGTACTAAATAAAACAGCTAAAGAAAAATCTTCTAGTTATTACCATTACTATGGAGATGAGATTAAATCATGATAGATATACATAATCATATTCTTATTGGTTTAGATGATGGATCAAAGAGTAAAGAAGAGACGATTTCATTGTTGAAACAAGCTAAAGGTGAGGGGATTACAGATATTATTGCTACTCCTCATCATTTAAGTCCACAATTTGATAATTATTATGAAGACATCGTACCTAAAATGGATGAAGTATTGAGTATCGATGAATTTAAAGATATAGGAATTAATATCTATCCTGGACAAGAGATAAGAATTAGTGACCAAATTTTACATCAATTAGAGAACAAGCAAATTATTGGTCTTAATCATTCTAAGTACTTATTAATCGAATTACCATCCGGACATGTCCCACATTATACAGGTCGTTTATTCTTTGAATTACAATCGAAAGGCTATGTGCCAATCATTGCACATCCAGAACGAAATAAAGAAATTAGTGCCAATTTAGATGTTCTTTACGAATTAATTAATGCAGGAGCGTTAAGTCAGTTAACAACGGCTTCACTAATGGGGCATCATGGGAAGAAGACGCAAAAAAAATGTATAGATATGATTGAAAATAACTTAACACATTTTGTTGCCTCAGATGCACACCATGTGGAAAAAAGACCTTTCATTATGAATCGTCTATTTGAAGAAAGAAAGTTGAAAAAATATCATGAAGACATTCATAATTTAATGAATAATGCGAAATTTATTATAGATAATGAAGATGTACCAAAAAAACAGCCAACTCAAGAATATACACAGAAAAAATTTTTTAATTTATTTTAATCAAATTTCACATTCTAAGTGAGGAGAGTTAAGTTGGATAAATTAAGTGCAAGAGGACGGCTTTTAACTTTAATTATTATAGATTCAATTATTGTAACGTTATCTGTTTTTATATGTTACAGCATATTAGAGCCATATTTTGAGGGCTATTCAAAGAAAATTTTAATATTCACTTCAATTATATTACTGATTTCACATCATGTATTTGCATACATATTTAACCTTTATCATCGTGCTTGGGAATATGCGAGCGTGAATGAATTATTGATTATTGTTGAAGCGGTAACGTGTTCTATTATTTCAACAATAATTATTGTACCTCTTTTTACAGGACATCCACCATTTTTTAGATTGTATTTAATTACATGGATGATGCATCTGATTCTTATAGGAGGATCAAGAATTTCATGGAGAATTGGCCGCGGATTTATAGTTGGGAAACAAAAAAAGAAAAAGCCAACACTGATAGTAGGCGCAGGTCGCGGTGGGTCACTATTAATAAGACAAATGTTACGAAGCCCGGATATGGGATTAGAACCTGTCTTAGCTGTAGATGATGATCCACAAAAGCGGAATTTAGCTATTACTGGAGGAGTTAAAGTACAGGGCACGATTAAAGATATTCCTAATCTAGTGGAAAAATATCGTATTAAAAGAATTATCATTGCTATACCTACGCTTTCACCAGCTAGATTGAAAGAAATCACTGATCTATGTAACAGTACTGGGGTTGATATCTTCAAAATGCCAAGTATAGAGTCTGTATTATCTGGAGAATTAGAGGTTAATCAATTAAAACGTGTAGAAGTTGAAGATTTACTAGGAAGAGAACCAGTAGAGTTAGATATGGCCATGATTTCAAAAGAACTAACGCATAAAACAATATTAGTCACTGGAGCCGGAGGATCTATAGGATCTGAAATATGTCGTCAAGTATGTAAATTCGAACCAGAAAGAATGATATTACTTGGACATGGTGAAAATAGTATTTATTTAATTCATCAAGAGTTAACAAAATTGTATAAAGATAAAATTGAAATTATTCCAGTCATTGCAGATGTTCAAGATGCTCAACATATTCAAGAAATAGTAGACAATTATCAACCATATGCGATTTATCATGCAGCCGCTCATAAACATGTGCCACTCATGGAATACAATCCAACCGAAGCATTTAAAAATAATGTGCTTGGGACTAGAAATGTAGCAACTGCCGCTAAAAAAGCTGGCGTGAGAAAGTTTGTCATGATTTCAACTGATAAAGCGGTTAATCCACCTAATGTCATGGGTGCATCTAAACGTATGGCTGAAATGGTCGTACAAAGTCTTAATGATGAAAATAGTAAGACCGATTTTGTAGCTGTGCGATTTGGAAATGTTTTAGGTTCAAGAGGATCTGTCATTCCATTATTTAAAAAACAAATTGCAGCTGGAGGACCTGTCACAGTGACGCATCCAGATATGACTCGTTACTTTATGACGATTCCTGAAGCATCACGACTAGTACTACAAGCTGGTGCATTAGCACAAGGTGGAGAAGTCTTCGTGCTTGATATGGGAGAACCAGTAAAGATAGTTGATTTAGCACGTAATCTAATTAGGTTAAGTGGAAAAACTGAAGATGAAATTAAAATTGAATTTTCTGGAATTCGTCCAGGTGAAAAATTATATGAAGAGTTGATGAATAAAGAGGAAGTACACCCTGAACAAGTATATGAAAAAATATATCGTGGTAAAGTCACAACAATAAACTCAAAAGAATTAGATAAAATTATATGTAATTTACAGAATAATTTTAATAAACAATTTTTAATAGATTTTGCTAACAATAAAATCGATTTTATAAATAATGATAAGGATGGTAATGAAAATGTTAAATAATACTAAAATTGGTGTAATTGGTTTAGGATACGTAGGAATGCCTTTAGCTGTAGCTTTTGCTGAAAAATTTGATGTTATTGGATTTGACATTGATAAAGAAAAAGTTGAAAAATATAATAATAATATTGATCCAACTGGTGAAGTTGGTTCTGAAGGATTAAAAAATACAACTATGAAATTTTCTTCAAATGAAGAAGACTTAAAAGATGTGAATTTCTATGTTATTACTGTTCCAACTCCAATAAAACAGGATAATACTCCTAATTTAGCACCAATTGAGGGTGCTACGGAGTTAGTAGGACGTTATTTATCAAAAGGAGATATAGTGGTTTATGAATCTACAGTTTATCCTGGAGTAACAGAAGATATTTGTATGCCTTTATTAGAAAAAATCTCTAGTTTAGAAGGTATTAAAGATTTTAAAATTGGATATTCACCAGAAAGAATTAATCCAGGGGATAAAAAGAACACAGTTAAAAATATTGTGAAAATTGTTTCGGGTATAGATGATGAAGCACTTAAAACAATTTCAGAAACATATGGTGCAATTATTGAAGCAGGAATTCATAAGGCTCCAAGTATTAAAGTTGCAGAAAGTGCTAAGGTAGTTGAAAACAGTCAAAGAGATATTAATATTGCATTTATGAATGAATTATCTCAAGTATTTAATCGTATGAATATTAATACTTTTGATGTAATTGATGCTATGAATACAAAATGGAATGCTCTAGGATTTACACCTGGATTAGTTGGAGGACATTGCATTGGTGTTGATCCATACTATTTCATCTATCAAGCAGAGAACGTTGGATTTCATTCACAAATCATTGCAGCAGGTAGGAAAATAAATAATTTCATGTCTACCTTTGTAGGAGAAAATTTAATTAAAGAATTAGTTAAAAATAGAATGGCAAACAACCCTAAAGTAGTAGTATTTGGCTTAACATTCAAAGAAGATACTCCAGACTTTAGAAATTCTAAAATTATAAATATGATTGAAGAATTAAATGAATATGGAATTGAACCTTTAGTTATTGATCCATACATGGAAGCTTTTAGACCGGATTTAGAAAATATCAAAGCAACTTATACATCTAATATCGAGGAAGTTGGCAGAGATATTGATGTTTTAGTATATTCAGTAAATCATAAGCAATTTAAAGAAATCAATGATGATAAGTTCTTAAAGTTATTAAATGAAAAACATGCAATAATAGTGGATTTAAAAAATAGATTTAAGCAATATGAAAATAGTAAAGTATCTTATTGGTCATTATAAAAGAAAGGAGAAAATAAAATGACAGAAAAAAATATTCCGTTTTCACCTCCATCTATTAATCAAGAAGATATTAATAATGTAATTGAAGTACTAAAATCAGGTTGGATAACTACTGGACCAAAAACTAAACAATTTGAAAAAGATATCACTAACTTTGTAAATAGTGCTAGAACTGTAGCATTAAATTCATGTACTGCAGCATTAGAAATGACTCTTAGATTGTTAGGTATAGGAAAAGATGATGAAGTAATTGTTCCAGCATATACGTATACTGCAACAGCAGCTTCAGTTTTTCATGTAGGAGCAAATATAAAAATGATAGATACTGCTGAGAATTCTTATGAAATGGATTATAAAGCTTTAGCTAATAGCATTACAGAAAAAACTAAAGCTATAATTCCAGTAGATATAGCAGGAAAACCAGTGAATTATGATGAAATATTTAAAATCGTTGAAGAAAAACAAAACTTATTTAAAGCAAATAATCAGTTCCAAAAAGCTTTTAATAGAATTGTAGTTATAGCTGATGGTGCACATTCATTTGGCGCTAAGTATAAAGGGAAAATTATTGGAAGTGTAGCTGATTTTACATGCTTCTCTTTTCATGCAGTTAAAAACTTAACAACTGCCGAAGGTGGAGCTGTAACTTGGAAGTTAAATAAAAATTTAGACGATGATGAAATTTATAATCAATATATGTTGTTGAGTCTACATGGCCAATCTAAAGACGCATTGGCTAAAACTCAAGCAGGAAATTGGGAATATGATATTGTTGCACCATTATATAAATGTAATATGACTGATATTCAATCAGCAATTGGAATTGCTCAATTAGAAAGATACAAAGAAATTCTTAACAGAAGAAAAGAAATCATATCTATTTACGATGAAATATTAAATAAAAATAATATTAATATTTTAAAGCATTATGAACAAGAAAGAGAATCATCAGGACATCTATATTTAACGAGAGTAAGTGGTATAAGCGCAGAAGAAAGAAATCTTATCATTAAAAAAATGGCTGAAAAAGGAATTTCAACTAATGTTCATTACAAACCACTACCTTTA
Organism: Staphylococcus sp. HMSC034C12; assembly: GCF_001835895.1. NCBI lineage: Bacteria > Bacillati > Bacillota > Bacilli > Caryophanales > Staphylococcaceae > Staphylococcus > Staphylococcus sp. HMSC034C12. The sequence continues at coordinate 47,093 of NZ_KV826308.1, forward strand.
TTAACTGCTTATAAAAATTTAGGATTTAATATTATTAATTATCCAAATGCTTATAATCAATTTGTAAATGAAATATCTTTACCTTTGCATTTACAAATCACTGATGAGGATGCAAAGTATGTTGCAAAAACATACTTAGATGTAATTGATGAGGTGACGAAATAATGAATTATAAAACTCATTATAAACGTGCTTTTGATTTAACATTATCTTTAGTAGCTATGCCAATTGTAGGTTTAGTGATAAGTGGTACTTCATTATTAATTAAATTAGATGATAATGGATCAGTTTTTTATAAAAGCTATCGATTAGGAAAAAACAAATCTAAGTTTCTAATGTATAAATTTAGATCTATGAAAATGAATGCACCTGATATTAGAAATCAAGATGGTTCGACTTATAATTCGGAAAATGATAGTCGAATTACGAGAGTAGGTAAAATTCTAAGAAAAACAAGTATTGATGAAATTCCCCAACTGATAAATGTCATAAAGGGTGACATGAGTATTGTAGGGCCGCGTCCAGATACTCCTGAAGCGTTAGAAATTTATAAAAATGATGAATCTAGAAAACTTGAAGTGAAGCCGGGAATTACTGGTTATAATCAAGCTTTCTTCCGAAACTCAATCCCTCAAGTATATAAGTTTAAAAATGATGTCTATTATGTTGATAATGTATCATTTAAATTTGACTGTATAATTATTTGGAAAACAATTTTAAGTGTATTAAAAAGAAGTAATATTAATAATAAGGAGAGCTAATAAATGTCTCAAATTAATTTAAGAGCTTTAAAAAAGAGTGACAGCAACCTAATCTTAGAATGGATGAAAAACGATAAACTGAGATATTTAATTGGTACAGTTTATCCTATAACAGAATTAGAACATGAAAATTGGTTTGAAAATCGAATGTTAGAAAAAGATAACAGACTATTTATTATTGAGATAGATAATGAAATCCCAATTGGAGTTATAGGTTTTAAAAATTTAGATTGGGTTAATCGAAACTCTGAATTGTTTATATATATAGGCAATTTAGAGTATTGGGGAAAAGGGTATGGCACTCAAGCTCTTAAGTTATTAATAGAATTTGCTTTTAATAAAATTAATTTACATATGTTATATTTAGAAGTATTTTCATATAACAAAGGTGCAATAAAAACGTATGAAAAATTAGGTTTCAAGAAAGATGGTATTTTAAGACAAAGTAAATTTCAAGATGGAAAATATTATGACAAAATTATAATGTCTAAAATTAATGAATGATGAGGTTTTAAATATGAAAAAAGTTATCATTCTAGGTGCAAGTTTTTTACAAGTTCCTTTGATAAAAACAGCAAAACAATTAGGTTATTATACTATTGTGGCCGATATGAATCCTAATGCAGAGGGTTTTGAATTTGCAGATAAAAAATATGTAGTTAGTACAATTGATACTGAAGCTTTGTTAAAAGTAGCTGAATTAGAAAAACCGGATGGCATAGTTACTGCTGCTACGGATATGCCAATGAGATCAATTGCTTATATTGGTGAAAAACTTAATTTAAATACAATAAGTTATGATACTGCTATTAAAGCAACAGACAAATTTAAAATGAGAGAGGCATTGAATAAAGAAAATGTGGCCATACCTAAATATTTTTTAGTTAATAATAAAGAAGATTATAAAAAAGCACTAAAAAATATAAAAGGTAAAAAAATTATTAAGCCTGTAGATTCTTCTGGTAGTAGAGGAATCTTTTTATTAGAAAATGAAAAAGATATTGATAAAGCTTATAAACATGCAACTGAAAACTCTAGAAATAGAACTATACTAGTTGAAGAATATATGCAAGGAGAAGAGGTTTCAGTAGAAACTTTAACAAGTAAAGGAGAAACTAAAGTAGTAGCTATTACTGATAAAATTACGACAGGTGCTCCACACTTTATTGAAAATGCTCATAAAATTCAAAGTACTAAGGATAAAGATATTAAAACTAAAATAAGTCAATTAGCAATAGCGGCTAACAAAGCTTTAAACATTGAAACAGGGCCTTCACACACAGAAATCATGGTAACAAAAGATGGACCCAAAGTTGTTGAAGTCGGAGCGAGACTTGGTGGAGATTTTATTACAAGTCACTTAGTAAAATATGCAACTGGCATAGACATTTTAGAAGCACATTTAAAACAAAGTGTGAATGAACCTTTACCTAGTATGAACAATATACTTAATAAAGGAAGTGCTGTTCATTTTATACAAAGTCGTCCAGGAGTATTAAAAAAAGCTATTATCCCAGATAGTGTTAAAAACCATCCACAAGTTATTGAAGTAGCTTTATCTGCAAACATTGGAGATGAATTAGGATTAGCAGATAGTAGCACAAGTAGAATAGGATATATTATTTGTCAAGCTAACAATTCGAAGGAAGCCCTAAATCTTTGTAAAAAACTAATAAAAAATATTGAAATAGAAATAGAATCTTAAAGGTGGTTATAAAATGAACATTTGGATAGTTTCAGATGGAGAACCTCTGCCTACTGATAATAATAACGTTAGGTTGAGAAGAATGGGGAATTTAACTAGAATATTAGATCAACAAGGGCATAAAGTAATTTGGTTTTCGTCTAACTTTGATCATTATAATAAAAATTTTAGATCGAAAGAAGATGAAGTGAAAAACTTATATAATAGATCTAAATTATTACTCTTATCTACAAAAGGATATAAGAAAAATGTTTCTTTAGCTAGATTCATGCATTTTAAAGCTTTTGGAAAAAAATTCAAACATTATGCTAATGCATTAGAAAATCCAGATTTAATACTTTGCACAATGTCTCCTATCGAAGTTGCTCAAAATGTTAAAGAGTATTCTAAAAAAAATAATATACCATTTATTATTGATATTAGAGATTTATGGCCAGAAATTTATTACGAAGTTACACCGAGAGCATCTCACTTTTTAGTAAAGTTATTAGTTAATAACTCTAAAAAGAATCTTAAAAAAGTTCTTAATAATACAACAGCAATAACAGGTGTAACAAAAGGGTTTGTAAATTACGGTTTAAAAATAAGTGATCTTAATGAGAGAAAATATGATATACCATTCCACACTGCCTATCCGAAATTTGATTTAGAAAGTTACAAAAAAAGATTTAATGAGTTTTGGGGAGAGTATCATCTTAACGAAGATGATTTTATAGTGACATTTGTAGGTAATTTTGGTAAACAATTTGATTTAGAAACTTTAGAAGGGGCTATAGATAAATTACAAAATAAAGAAATTAAATTTGTATTATGTGGTACTGGTGAAAAATATAATTATTTTGTTGAAAAATATAACAATAATAATAATGTAATTATTCCAGGATGGGTTGGTAAAGACGAAATAGCTTCTTTAATAGCTACCTCTAATGTGGGAATCGCACCATATAAAAATAGTATGAACTTTAGATTAAATGCTCCAAATAAATTTGGTGAATATTTGTCTGCTTCTCTTCCAATTTTAGTTTCAGTTCCAGGAATTATGTCAGATTTATTAAATGAAAATAATTGCGGTTTTGAATATGACTCCACAGAAAAACTTATAAAATTAATAGAAAATTATTATGAATCTAAAACACTACAAAAACAACATGCTAAAAATGCAAGAAATTTATTTGAACATTCATTTAATGCAGAAAACGTTTATAATAATTTCGAAAAATATTTAGAAGAAATTGCAGTGCGTTTTAAAACAAAAGATTAAAGAAATAAAAACAAAATTGTTAGGTGAAAAAGATGCAAATATTACATTTGAATTCTAATTTTTTATACTCAAAATTATATGAAAATCAGCTTAATGAAATGTCTTCCAATTTTGAACATATTATTTATAATCCTTTAAGAAATAAAAAAGAGAATAAAACAAAATATAAAGTATTAAAACCTGTATTTATTAATAAAACTGATTCTATTTTAAGTTTTAAGAGATTAGATAAATCATTTAAATATCTTAAAAAAAATATTTTATTAGAAGATTTAAATTTAATTCATGCCCATACTTTGACTAATGATGGTATATTAGCATTAAAAATTTATAAAAAATATAAAACTCCTTATATTCTAACAATAAGAAATACAGATATAAATTATAGTTTAAAATATAAAAAACATTTAAAAAATTTATACTTAAAAACAATATTACATTCGAAACAAGTCATATTTCCAAATCATTCTTATAGAAAGAAACTTTTATCAATATATAAAGATAATGAAAAACTTAAATCTAAGTTAAATAATTCATTAATAATACCAAATGGTATAGACCAATTGTGGATTGATAATCCCAATATACAATCTAAAACTATCGTAGAAAATAAAGTGAAGGTATTATTTATAGCTAGAATATATAAAGATAAAAACCTTCATAATTTATTAAAAGCGATAAATAATATGGATAATATTGAATTGACTGTAGTAGGAAAAATAATTAATAAAGATTATTATAATAAATTAAAAGAGAACTATAAATTCAAATATTTAGGAACTAAAAGTAAACATGAGTTAATTAATCTTATGAATGATTTCCATGTTTTTGCTATGCCTTCTTTTAAAGAAACTTTTGGATTAGTCTATGTAGAGGCTTTAAGTCAAAATTTACCTATTCTTTATACTAGAAATGAAGGAATAGATAAATATTTTGATGATAATAAATATGGAAAATCAGTTAATCCTGAAGATGTTAATAGTATTATTAATGGTTTAGAATATATAATCAAAAATTATGAGTCAATTCAAAATAATTTGAAAGATAAAAACTTCTTACAAGAATTTAATTGGATTAGAATTGGAAAACTATATGATAAATTATATTTAGGTGTAAAAAATGAATAAATTTTTAAAAGATTCATCATTAAATATTATCTCTAATCTTTTAGTAGTTGTTGCAATACAGTTAATTGCATTTCCTATTATTAGTAGAGTAGCAAATAGTAAAGAATTTGCATTACTAATAGTTTTGTATGGGATAGCTATCGTAATAGCTACTAGTTTAGGTAATACTTTAAATAATGTCAGATTGTTACATAGAGAAGGATTTGATTATAAAGATAGAGAAAATGTTTTTTCGAAATACTTTATAGCTATATTAATAATAAATATAATAGTCTTTACTATTATATGTGTATTTTATAGTAAAACTTTTAACTTAAATATATTATTGATGATTATTTTTTCTTTACTACTAACATCACGATATTATTTAAATGTATATTTTCGTGAAAATTTAAACTATAAAAACATTTTATTTGTTAATTTAAGTGTGTTAATAGGATATATTATTGGAATCATCATCTTTTTATTTATTAAGTTATACTCAGTTGTTTTTTTATTAGGAGAAGTATTTGGATTAATTTATTTATTAAGAAAAACAGTTTTTTTGAAGTATTTTAGTTTAAAGAGAAGCAGTTTTCAATCTGAAAACAAAAATATTTTAAAAGATTACTTAAATTTTTCGTTTATTAATATTGTTATTAACATTTTAAATTATCTAGATCGTTTCATTTTATTACCCATCATTGGACCAGTATTAGTCAATGTTTATTTTATAGCTTCAACAGCTAGTAAAATGATTGGATTAGTGACAACCCCGATTAACAATGTAATTCTTTCATATTTAACAGTAGATAATGGAAATAAAAATTTAAAAAGATTTATTCAAATAAATATAGGGATTATTATTGTAAGTATACCTATGTTTTTCATAGTTAAGTATTCATCATTGTTAGTTGTTTATATTTTATATCATAATTATTTTGAAAAAGTGTATTTAATTATTAATTTAGTAGTTCTAATTTGTCTGTTACAGATATTTATTAGTATTTTTCACCCTTTTTCAATGAGAATGATCAACTCTAAAATAATTCTTTATATACAATTAGGATATGCTTTGATTTATATCTTATTAGCTTTCTATGGGAGTTATATATATGGGATTTATGGCTTTTGTTGGTCCACTATAATATCGATGTTACTTAAGTTATTAACTACAAATTCATTAGTAATAAGTATCTCAATGAAGAAAGGAAGAAATTAGTGTGGGAGAAGATAATTCAAAAAAAATAAAAAATCAGTCACTAAATAATTGGATACTTAGTTTGTTATTTATTCTTCTATTAATTGGATCTTTGAATGCTAACGGTTCTAAAATAGGTATTTTAGCTTTGAGTTTAGTCATTGCTTTTACTAATATCTTTTATTTTCTAAGAATTTTATATAAACGTTATATAAAAATTTCTGATATTATTATATTATTTCTAATGGTTATTTATATTATTGTATCAATAGTTTCTTCTCAAAATGGCTTAGGAAATAAAGGGATTACCAATACATTTGAATTTGTAGCTTGTATAGGAGTATATTTATATTTCTCAAATAGTGAATGGAATAATAAGGTAATTCTTCTAATTTATAGAATTAGTATTGTATTTGTATTGTTTCACTTTTTAGTATGGATAGCGAAAGGATTTGGAAGAGAATTTTCAAGTATTTATCCTAATTCAAATATCTTGGGACCTTTTATGTTTATAGCTATTTATTTTATATTATTAAGAATATTTACTACTAAAAAAAGACTTATTCCTTATATATTTCTATTAATTGCATTGGTTATATTATTAGCAAGTGACACAAGATCAGTGTTATTATCTATATTTATTGGAGCAATAATCTATTTTATTTGGAATACAATAGTTAAAAATAAAGGATTAAGTATTTTTTTATTTATACTTATTATTGTTTCATTTGGTTCAATTGTGTTCGTATACCCTAAGTTGCCAAATTGGAGTCAATATGGAAAATTAGAAGCATGGATGTTAGAACATACTGGTAAGAGTATAATGTCTGGACGAGCTGATATATGGGGAAGATTAAATAACCTTATAGATTTAAGGCCAATTTTTGGTTTTGGTCCAAATACAGTAGCAACTGATGTGATTGGCAGAGAGGCTTCATCTCATAATCTATATATTAATATGGCACTTCAGATCGGTTATTTAGGTTTACTAATATTTATATTGATATTATTTACAATATTCATGTCTTACGTAAGTAAAGGTTCGAATAGATTAGTAAAATTGTCTGCTGCAGCTTTTATTGCGATATTAGCTCATCAACTTTTTGAAATCACATTAGTACAAAATCAACTTTCTATAGGATTATTGCAATGGTTAGTTATAGCAACAGGTGTAGGTGTTACTACGAGCAAAAGTAATGATAAAAATAAAAAAGAGGTTATAAATAATGAAAAATAAATCGCCTATATTTAAGATTATTCTTACTATCTTGATTATATTTTTAGTAATAATAATATGTTTAGTTGTTTTAACTTTCTTAAAATTCCATTCGTTGAACAATTCAATTAAAGAACCATTAGATAGAGATCACTCACAACTAAGACAAAAAAGTTTAAAAGATGGTGATCCAATGACCGTTGTGTTATATGGTATTGATGATGATGCACAACGTCATCAAGAAAATTTAGGACAGCGTAGTGATTCGATTGTACTCATGTCGATTAATCCAAAAGATAACAAGACAGTAATGGTAAGTGTACCACGTGATACGAGAACTGAAATTGTGGGTCACGATTCAACGGAGAAAATCAATCATGCTTATGCGTATGGTGGCCCTAAAATGGCAGTGAATTCGCTTGAAAAATTAATGGATGTACCTGTTGATCACTATATTGCAATAAATATGGATGGGGTAAAAACCGTTGTAGATGAAATCGGTGGCGTGGATATCACAAGTGATGCAACGTTTACGACAAAATCAACTACACCGTTTCATTTCGAAAAAGGTAAGCAATATCACATGGATGGTAAGCAAGCTTTAGCATACATGCGTGCGCGTAAAGAAGAAGGTGCTGGTGGTGATGGCGGACGTCAGTTGCGTCAGCAACAAGTCATCACAGCAGTCGCTAAAGAAGCCTTTTCAATGAGTTCAGTAACAAAATTAAACAGTATATTTAAAGCAGCACAAGATAATTTAAGAACAGATTTAAGTTTTATCGAATTAAATAAATTTAGATCGGATTATAGTAAAGCTGATAATAATGTAGAACGTTTAATCATTGATGGTCAAAATGACAAAGGTGACGACGGATTGTACTATTTCTATCCTAATAACGATAGCTTAAATGAAGTAAAACAAAAAATTAAAGATAATTTAGAAATGAAATAGTGATGTAAAAAGCACTTTAGCAGTTCGTTACTTGCTAAAGTGCTTTTTCTGACCATAAAACAAGACGCTCTTTAATTATAGAGAACGTCTTATCTATGAGCTCAATACTATTGTTGATTTTGGTTAGACGTGACATCTTGACCAAAGAAGTCGAAGATATTTTTCGCACTATCTGTGTTATCAATGTTACCACGGAATTTATCAGCACCTGGGCCATATGCGTAAGTATTTACGTCTTCACCAGTATGACCATATGTTGTCCAACCAGTATGAGATTCGTCATTAATTGGTTTTTGGATGGCGTCTTGTAATGTTGTTGTTGCTTCTGCAATTTTTGGATCATCTTCATTTTTAGCTTTATCTTTAATGTCTTTTAGTTCTTTCGCTGCATCTTTAACTTTATCTAATTGTTTTTTAGGGAAGTCGACACCATAACCTTCATTGATCACTGTTTCAGGGTCTTTACCTTTAGCAATTTGTTCAGTCATGTAACTGCCAGAATGTTTCATTTTATGAATAGCGTCTGGATTCCATACATAATCTTTGCCTTTAGCGATGGATAAACCACCAGTTGAGTGGTCAGCAGTTGCGACAACTAATGTATCTTTATGATTTTTAGCATAGTCGATAGCGTTTTGGAATGCTTTATCGAAGCCGCTCATTTCTGACATGACACCAGTGATATCATTAGGATGACCAGATTTATCAATTGAAGCGCCTTCTACCATTAAGAAGAATCCTTTATCATTTTTTTCTAATTTAGATAATGCACTCTCTTCCATATCTGCTAATAATGGATTTTGTTGTGGTGCATCAATTTGTAACGGCATATTTTTCTCAGCAAATAAACCTAATACTTGGTCACTTTTTGAGTTAGCTAAGTCAGTTTTATTGGTTACATAGTCGTAACCATCTTTTTGAAATTTCTCAGTTAAATGACCATTTTCTTTACCGAAGTATTTAGAGCCTCCACCTAAGAGAACATCTACTTTATGTTGGCCATTAATTTTATCGTTATAAAATTGTTGTGCAATCTCATCTTTTTTATCACGATCATCTACATGTGCCGCATACACAGCTGGGGTTGCATCAGTGACTTCTGCTGTTGTCACTAAACCAGTTGATTTACCTTGTTCTTTAGCATATTCTAATACTGACTTTAAAGGTTTTTTATCATTATCTACAGAGATTGAACCATTATATGTTTTATGACCTGTAGCGAAAGCTGTGCCACCTGCAGCTGAGTCAGTGACATTTTCTTTAGGATCGTTAGGATTAGTACGGTTAGTTCCTTTTAAATATTTATCAAAAGCAGTTTGATCTAATTCTTTGGTATTAGGATTATCTGCATAATAACGGTAAGCTGAATTATAAGAAGGACCCATACCATCTCCAACCATGAAAATCACATTTTTAGGATTTTTAGTGTTACCGATGGCCATGTAATCGCCATTTTGACCTTGTTGATCTTGAGCACCTTGTCCAGCACCAGATGCGAATGACACATGTGTTGTACCTAATACTGAAGCAGCTAGAATTGAAGTTGCTACTGTGGTTTTTCCAAATTTATTGATGAAACTCATTATTAAAAAAGCCCCCTAATATGTAAAATATAGATTACTTACATCTTTATATTAAGAAATTTTATTTGATTTGAAGTAAGTATTTAGTAAACTTTAGTTTAAGGTATTGTAAAAAATTATTAACTTATTCTATTCTATGATTTAATAAATCAATTTAATATAAAGAATTGAAAATGTATGCTATAATAGTATTAAATAAAATAGTTTGATCTTATTAAGAGTAAGTGGAGGGAATTGGCCCTATGAAACTTCAGCAACTGCGCTTTGCGTGAGGTGCTACATCCAACAGGATTTTCCTGAAAGATAAGAAGATGTCGACAAGCGCTTCTTATTTAAGGAGGGCTATTTTATTTACCCAAATTAAAAAAAGGTGGTAAACATATGACAACATTACAAGAACTATTTAAAGAATTAGATGATTGGGAACAGCATAGTCCTAAAAGTTGGGCAGGAAGTATGGGAAGAACAGCAAAAATCAATGATATCCAAAGACAAATTAAAGAAGCGATTACCATAGAAGATATTAGAAAATATATTTTAAATAAAGAAGATTAAAAATAAAAGAAGCATGGGAGTGAGACGGCGTATTCAAAATGAATTCGAATCTCGCTCCTTACTTTTTTATGAAACAGTCAATCTCAAACATATTCAATTTAAAGAAAAAGCGTTAAAATAAAGTTAAAGAAATCATGTCATTAATAAATATATAGAGGTGAATCAATAATGATATTCGTAATGTTATCTCCTTTACTGATAGTTGTATTTATCGCATTATCTATTATGGAAGAAAGAAAACGTAAGAAAAAAACGAAACATAAAGAAAATGAATTTGAGAAAGAAAAAAATAAAATGTCTAATCCTAATGACAATAATGATCATGACGCAAAATAAAGGATGAAAAAAATGAAAGTATTGATTGTCGAAGATGATGTCGTCATTGCAGAAAGTCTAGGAAATGAACTCTCACATTGGAACTATGAAGTGAGTATTGCTAAGCAGTTTGATAATATTCTTGAAGAATTTAAAACTGCAGAACCTGAACTTGTGCTGTTAGATATTAATTTACCTACATTTAATGGTTATCATTGGTGCCAAGAGATACGTAAAGTATCTAATGTCCCAATTATTTTCATTAGTTCGCGTACTGACAATATGGATCAAATTATGGCAATTCAAATGGGCGGAGATGACTTTATTGAAAAGCCATTTAATTTGTCACTTACTATAGCGAAAATTCAAGCATTGCTTCGTAGAACATATGATTTAACGGTTTCAAATAATGAGATTACTGTTAAAGGGTGTAAGCTCGTTGTTGATGAAGCCACACTATACTACAACAATGACTCTGTACAACTTTCGTTTACTGAACTACAAATTTTGAATAAATTATTTCAAAATGAAGGGAAGTATGTCAATCGTACAGCAATTATTGAAAAATGTTGGGAATCAGAGAATTTTATTGATGATAATACGTTAGCAGTAAATATGACACGCCTACGTAAAAAGCTGCAATCTATCGGTATTGTTGATTTCATTGAGACAAAGAAAAATGTAGGGTATAAGGTGTAAATAGTATGTTAAAAGCGTTTATAAAATCGATACGTCATCAAATTATGATAGTAGCTTTATTTCTATTACTTTTCTTGATGATTTTCTTTCTTTTTAATTTGCCTTTCAATGCCTTCTTTCTAGGTATGGCAATTATTCTTTTCATAATGATTATTTTTTGGTTGATTCAACTTAGTGGATTTCAAGAAGCAGTGTCTTTAAAAGAAGAAGTTGCTGACTTAGAAGATGAATTACAACGTGTAAAAAATGAACAAGCTGCATATCAAGTCAACGTTGAGAACTATTTTCTAACATGGGTGCATCAAATGAAGACACCTATTACCGCTTCGAAACTCCTTCTAGAAAGAAATGAAGATAATGTAGTGAATCGCGTGCGTCAAGAAATCATACAAATTGATAACTACACGAGTCTTGCACTCAGCTATTTAAAATTAATGAATCAAGAAACGGATATGTCTTTTTCGAAAGTGACCATTAACGATCTCGTTAAACCGCTTATTATGAAATACTCGATTCAATTCATCGATCAAAAAACAACTATTCATTACACACGTTGTGAAGATGAAGTACTGACTGATGTTCAATGGTGTACGATCATGATAGAACAAATGCTTAATAATGCTTTGAAATATGCAAGAGGTAAAGATATTTGGATTACGTTTAACAACGAAAATCATGTGCTATCTATACGAGATAACGGTGTAGGAATTAGTAAAGCCGATCTTCCCAAAATTTTCGATAAAGGGTACTCAGGCTATAACGGAAGACTTCATCAACATTCAAGTGGCATCGGATTATTTATTGTTAAACATATATCGGCACATTTACATCATAAAGTAGAAGTATCTTCAACGCTCCATGAAGGAACTACATTTGACATACATTTCCCAGAAAATAATTAAACTTTCAATAATGTAAGGATAGCTAGTAACATTTTTAAGAAATGATTAATGTTACTGGTTTCTTTTTGTTTTATGATAGAAGTAAGTGATAAATTAAAGAGTTTAATAAAAAGAAAGGAAGCATGGATATCATGTTGTTAGACGTGAATAATGTAAAAAAAATATTTGGAAGAGGCCTGAATGCTACTACCGCATTAAATGGCATGTCATTTAATGTGGATAGGGGTGAATTTGTAGCGATTATGGGTGAATCTGGATCTGGGAAGTCCACTTTACTTAATTTAATTGCAACTTATGATAAAGCTACTGAAGGTACGATAACGATTGACGCGCAAAATATCCGTCAATTGCGTAATAAAGAAATCGCTTATTTCCGTCGAGACCATTTAGGTTTTGTTTTTCAGGATTTTAACATTTTACCGACGATGACAAATAAAGATAATATCTTAATGCCACTTGTACTTGCGAATCGCTCACATCAAACGATGCGTCATCGTCTTTATCGCTTAAGTTATCAGTTACATATTGAACCACTTCTTAATAAATATCCTTTTGAAATATCAGGAGGAGAACAACAACGCGTGGCTATCTGTCGAGCACTGATTAATGAACCAGATTTGTTACTCGCAGATGAGCCTACAGGTGCACTTGATTCTAAAACATCTAAAACGATTATGGAACTATTTAGAGATATTAATAAAAATGAGCAAACCATTTTAATGGTGACACATTCGGCTGTGGATGCTTCCTATGCCAAACGTATTTTGTTCATTAAAGATGGCCGTTTATATCATGAAATTTATCGAGGGGAGGAACTACAATCAGAGTTTCAAAAACGTATTGCTGATAGTTTAGCAATGCTTCACGAAAGTGGTGATTAAAATGACTTTTCGCTTGGTTTGGACGTTAGTCATTCAGAATTTTAAGACACAGCGTCATATTATAATTCCATTTATTCTAGTCATCAGTACATTATTTGGTATTGAATTTATTTTATTATCCTTAAACATGAATACTTCGATTCATAAGCATAGTGATGTAATTCCGGTTTTTATTAGTATAGGAAATTTTTTTATGTGTCTATTTGGCCTCCTTTTTATTCTTTATGCTAATCGTTTTATTATGCGACGTCGTCAAAAAGAGCTGGCCATGAATATGATTTTGGGTATGGAAAAAAAGCATTTTAGGTTAATGCTGTTTATAGAAGGAATATATCAATATATTATCATTGGGTGTCTGAGTATTATAGGTGGTTATTTATTTGGTGCATTAACTTATATGTCGTTAAATAGAATATTAGGTTATACGCAGGTCTCTTTAAAAAAATATCCATTTGATATAAGTGCAATGAGATACACCTTGTTGATGTTAGCAATAATGATGCTATTTTTATTTATTGTTAATAATATAAAAATCACTTTTCAAAGTCCTATTAAGTTAATACAGCAGCAACATCCAACGGAAAAACAATGGCCCAAACCTTTACTCTATATCTTATTGATTGTTGGAATCATAACTGTTGTTGACAGTTATATGATTGCCTTAAAAGATACACTCATTTTGGTTTCTCTACGTAATATTTTTATTGCTCTTATTTTAGTGACAATAGGAACGTATTGCTTATTTATATCATTGAGTGTTTTAGTGATAGATTGGCTTCAAAAGATTCCGAGTGTTTATTATCGACCTAAATATTTTTTTACTATTTCTGGTTTAAGTTCAAGAATGAATTCTAATTCTATTGGTTTGGCTAGTTTAACCATGCTATGTACTTTTCTTATTGTGACTCTAGGAATGAGCGTTGCTACATATCGTAGTGTAGACCAACGTGCGAATCATTTAATGCCAACACAATATCGTATTGAATTGAGTGGAGATGTGCATCATAGTACTACGAGCAAACACAAAGTACGTCAGCTAGAAAATGAGATTAAGAGACATGCTGATGTTGATGCTTTCAGAGAATATACAAGTGGAAGTGTTGCAGTCACTTATAAGAAGGGTTCATTTGTAAAGCGAGATAATGAAAACAGTCCATTGGATTTAGATAGTATATATTTAATTGTAATGAATCAGAAAGATTACAATACAATCAATCATACGCACCTGCGACTGAAACATAATGAAATGGGAATATTAGCGAATCATTTCATGTTTCAAAAATTAGACCATATCAAATTAATGAATCAAACATTTAAAACAAATCAGTTAAAAGGTGATCATTTTTCATTTCCAGTTCCAGGTGGAGTCACACTTGTTACTCATAATGTAAATCAACAACGTCAATTGATTCATTATTATCAAACAACAGCAAATATTAACTCATACATTGCTTTTAATCTTAAAACACAAGATACACAGTCCATAGATCATATTAAGTCTAAATTGATGAAACAATATGATATTCAAATTGATAATAAAGATGAATTAAATAAGGAAATGTTTGATATTTATGGCGGTCTGATTTTTGTTGGAACTATTGTTTCTTTAGTCTTAATGATTGGTACATTTACGATGATGTATTACAAAAATATTGCTGAGGGATATGAAGATCGAAAAAACTATCGAATTATGCGTCAAGTAGGTTTAGAAGGAGAACGAATTAAATCGGTTATTAATGACCAAGTAGTTATTATTTTTACTTTACCTATTATAATATCTATGATACATGTACTATGTGCTTCTAAAATGATTTATACTTTGCTTGGTATTTTAGATGTTAATGATATAAAATTATTTTTAACAACTTATATCGGTGTCTTAGTGTTTGTAATGATAATCTATGCTTTGATGTATGTAATGACGTCTCGTGTATATTATCGTCTCATTCATCGTTGATATATTAGTAAAAAGAAATCCTCATTCTTATATATAAATGAGTGTAAGACTTTAGGCAGTAGGGTATAAGGATAAAAAAAGGAGGCGGAATAATGGTAAAACAATATGATGATACAACAAATAGAAATAGTAACAATAACATTAAACGTACAGGGGAACACGTTCTTACTTGGATAGGTGTTGCGATTCAAGCATTAGTTGCAATTATATTTTTAATGATTAAACCCTTTATTGGTAATGCTGATTTTAAAGAACAAATTATTAATGAAACACAAAAACAAGACAATCAGGTTTCTATAACAGAAATAAATAATGGTATGGATGCATTAGGTGGTTTATTTAATTTCTTTACATGGGGTGCGTTCATCCCATTAATTCTTGCAATTATTGGCGGTATTTTAATTAATAAAAAACCTAAACTTGCAGGTATCTTATTAATTATTGCAGGTATTTTAGCGATTGCTACAAACTGGATTAGTTTAATTTTATGGTTAATTGCTGGTATTATGTTACTTGTTCGTAAACCTAAGCATGACATGTATGGCAATGGCGGTTATAATGATCATTACAGAAGAGACCATCATGATGTAAATGCAAATAATAATGCATTCATTTTGAATGAAGAAGAAGAAAGACAACAACAACGTTATATTAAAGATCATTATTCAAATAAAGATCAAGCAGCGGACAATAATAATGAAAGATACCACGATACACACGTAAATGATTCAAATGATGACGACTATCGTGATCAACGTTATTCAAATCATAAAACGAATAAACGAAGTAATGATTTTATTCAAGATGAAGCAAGAAAGCTTCAAGAAGAAAAAGATAACGATCCATACAAATATTAATAATATGATATATAAAAGCGATGGTATTCCTAAGTTAATACCATCGCTTTTTACGTTAATTTCTACTATATGGTTTGGATAAAATATATTAGACCTTAAACTAAATCTAAGTGTTCTCTTAGTGTAGAACCTTTATACTGATGTCGATATAAGCCACGACGTTGTAATTCAGGTACAATGAGTGTAACTACGTCGTTTAAACTATCTGGTAAAGAAGGTGGCATTAAGTTAAATCCATCTGCAACACCTGCATTAAACCAGCGTTCCATTTCATCTACAATTTCTTTTGGCGTACCTATGAGTGTCAGATGTCCACCCCCCGCATTAAGGTAACTTAGCAGTTCTCTGACAGTAGGTTGCTTATCTTGAATAATTTCTAAGATGGTTTCATATCGACCGACGGGACCGTTAAACTCTTCTAAAGAAGGTAGTTTAGGCACAGGAGCATCTAATTCCCACTGACTACAGTCTTGTTGAATGAAAAAACTGAGTTGCTTTAAAGCGGCTTTGATAGGAAGTCGTTGATCAAGTTCTGCTTTCTTTTTCAATGCTTCTTCATGTGTATGACCTACATAAGTGACTAGTCCAGGAAAGACTTTAATATAACGCTGATGGTCACGTTGTGCCATTTCACTATCTAAGCGCTCGCGATACCGTTTTGCTTGCTTCATATTCCAAGAAACAGAATATACTGCATCTGCATATTTTGTAGCTAATGCAATACCTTGTTTAGATGCACCTGCTTGCATGGCCACAGGTTTTCCCTGAATGCTACTTGGTGTTGTTAATGGTCCATCAACTTGAAAATATTTGCCATTGTGGTGAAGCGGTTTGATATTGCGATTTATCATTGTATGATGATGCCGATTGGGTTTGAAATCTTCAGTATGCCAAGAATCAAACAATCCATTCATGACTTGAGCAAACTCTTCAGCTTTTTTATAGCGTTCATCATGATTGGGTAGATGTTCCATGCTGTGATTTTGAGCTTCGGCATCTGTCATGGAAGTGACTAAATTCCATCCCACTCGTCCACCACTAATATGTTCTAAACTAAGTAACTGACGTGCTGCAGTGAATGGATTAGAAAATGTACTTGAAATGGTAGGAACTAATCCAACATGTTGTGTGACTTGAGATATAGCAGTTAAGTTAATCAGTGGATCAAACCAAAAACTTGGCATAGAAGTATAGCTAGGAATAAAAGACTGATTATCTGCGAAAAAGACTACATCTAACAACCCTTTTTCAGATAACTGAGCTAATTCTTGATAGTATTGAATATCACCGATACGTTCAATACTTGAATTGGGAAGTTGCCAAGCAGCTTGATGATGACCACATCCATAGATTAATACGCCGAGATGAAGTTGATGTTGATGAGTCAATTTAATTTCTCACTCCAATGTTTATTTTATTTCTATTCTAAGATAAGGAAGACCAGTTATATATTAATTCATGGTTAAACCACCATCGACAGTAATATTTTGACCAGTCATACCATCTGCTGCTTCGCTACTTAAATAAGCGACCATATTAGCAACATCTTGTGGGGTAGTCACTTTACGTAATGGAGTCGTCTGTGCAATTAAATCAAAAACGTCTGGTGTAGTGACAGCACTAGCATCAGTTGTTTTAAGCAATCCGCCTGACACTACATTAGCAGTAATACCATATTGCCCTAATTCGGCTGCAATATTACGTGTGAACCCAATCAACCCAGCTTTAGCTGTTGTGTATTCATGATATGGTACAACAGGATGTTGATATAAGTTTGTGCCAATACTTACAATGGTGCCAGAACCACGCTCTATAAATTGTGGAATGACACTTTGAGTAACATTAAAAGCGCCTTTTAGTGTACCATCAATTTGTTGTTGGTAGTCTTCCCATGATAAGTCTTTAAATGCCTTTTGCGCATTTGGATCAAATTTAAAATTAACTAATGCATTATTGACAACAACGTCAATTTTTCCAAAATGATGTGTTGCCTCATTAACTAAACGATCGACTTCGTCACGTTGTGTGACATCTGCTTGTAAAGCAATGGCGTTTTCACCAATCTCATGTGCTAATTGTTCAGCTGCTTCACGACTTTGATTGTAATTAATGATAACTTCAAATCCTTGTTTAGCTAATGTTTTTGCAATGACCGCACCTAAACCACGGCTACTTCCAGTTACTAATACTGTTCTCGTCATAAATATCGTGCCTCCATTTACTTCATTTACAGCAAAAAAATATGCAACCTTCACATTAGGAAAGTTGCATTAAAATAGATATATCATTATTGAGAACAGTTTGACACATCTCAACAGGTCATCTTATTTTATACGACACTTTCCTACGCTAGTATAAGCTAGTTCAGGTTCAAAGGGTTTGAGGTTACACCTCATCTCAGTTTTAAAACACCCCTAGTGCATATGATTTAACTATAGTTTCACTTTATGACTTCTATTATGAGAAGTCAAGCGCTTCCATATAATATTCAACAACATAAAAAATATCATCAAATTTAAAGATAATATTTTATATAATTTATTTATATAATAAATTTAAATATGATAATTGAAAATTAGATATTCTGTGTTTAAAATAAATAAGGCACAAGACATGTACATCATAGAATAGATTAGTTATCCAACGTTAAATGAAAGTTTAACGTTTTTTTATTTTAAAAAATAAGGAGATCGACATTTATTATGAATTGGTTAGCAATTATTTTATTTTTAGCCGTTGTTATTGGAGTCAGCCTTTATGCATTTTGGCGTTCAAGGAAAATAAAGACTGATAGTGCAGGTGGCTATTTTATGGGAGGCAATAGTTTAACAGGATTTACGATTGCCTCAACAATTATTATGACCAACCTATCTACAGAACAAATTGTAGGACAGAATGGTCAAAGTTATGGCAAGGGTATGGAAGTTATGGCTTGGGAAGTCACAGCTGCTGTAGCCGTTGTCTTACTTGCATGGATATTCTTACCCAAATATTTAAGGTACGGTGTGGATACCATTTCTGAATTACTTGAAATGCGTTATGGTACCTTTACTAAACGCTTCGTTTCTATATTGTTTATTTTCACTTATGTTGTATCATTTTTACCAGTTGTCTTATATTCTGGTTCATTAGTATTTAATAAAATGTTTAGTATTGGGGAATACTTAGGAGTAAGTGATGCCACAGCAACGATTATTATTGCATTTGTCATTGGTGCAGTAGGTGTTATCTATTTATTTATCGGTGGTTTGTCACTGAGCGCATTTAGTGATTCAATCTATGGTGTCGGATTAATTATAGGTGGTTTGATTATTACAATTTTAGGTTTACATCATTTAGGTGATGGGAATTTTGTAAAAGGATTCGACCACATGGTCCAACGTACGCCTGAAAAACTAAACGCTTTTGGGGCCATTGATTCAGATGTTGTTCCATGGCCAACATTATTCTTTGGTATGTTCTTTAATAATTTATTCTTTTGGTGTGCGAACCAAATGATTGTACAAAAAGCCTTAGCTGGTAAGAATTTAAAAGAATCACAAAAAGGTGCGATATATTTAAGTTTATTTAAAGTATTTGGTCCTATTTTTACGGTGATTCCTGGTGTTATTGCATATAATTATTTCAACGGAGGTATAACATCTAATGATAATGCATATCCTGCATTGATTCAGGCGATTTTACCTGATTGGGGTTATGGTCTATTCGGGGCAGTTATTTTTGGAGCTATATTAAGTTCATTTGTTGGATCATTAAACAGTACAACAACACTCTTTACTTTAGACTTTTATAAACCTATTTTTGGTAAGCGTGCTTCGGATCAACATATTGCACGTGTCGGGCATATCGCGACAGTTGTGATTGGTGTTATTGTAGTAGGTATATCTCCACTTATTGCACTTTTCCCAAGTGGATTATATGCGATTGTGCAACAGTTCAATGGTGTATATAGTATGCCGGTACTTGCACTGGTCTTAGTTGCATTTTATTCTAAGCATACATCTAAACTAGGCGCTAAAGTAGCTTTAGTTACACACATTGTGTTATATGCTGCAATTAGTTTTATGGTACCACAATTAAATTATTTATATACTTTTAGTTTTATGTTCTTTATTGATTTAGCAATTATACTTGTCTTTAATAAATTTAAACCTTCCAATACATTTGATTTAAATACTAATAAAGCTAAAGTAGATCTGACACCTTGGAAATATCGTTATGTTGCAGGAGGTATTGTTCTAGGACTAGTCGTACTTGTATATATTATTTTTTCACCACTTGTACTTGCTAAATAATCATTTATAAATAGGTGTATGTTTGAAAAGAGTAGACTTTTTGACGTACACCTCACTTTATATATCTATAAAGAAAGGAGGATAACACAATGCACAAAATCGGTTTGATACCTTCACCTGGTGTATCTCGTAAACATGTAGAAGCTGTTATTCCAGATATAAAAGAACAGCTGAATCAACGTGTGAATGATCAACAAGAATGGGTATTTCAACTACACGTTGATTTAATGATTGGTTCAGCTGAAGATGTACACGAAAGCATTGATAAAGCAGCAAAAATGAAAGATAAACATGATTGGGATTTTGTTGTATGTATTACAGATTTACCAAGTATTTCTGGAAATAAAGTAGTTATTAGTGATTTTAATAATGATAAACAAGTAGCGATGCTATCTTTACCTTCATTAGGTTGGATCAATCTACGACGAAAATTAAGAAATAGTTTAACTTCTATTATTGAACAATTGTATTATTCAACTTCAAGAGTAGCTCCCAAGATTCATCCGCTTATACATCCTAAAGCAGTAGAACCAAATGAAGATGAAACGCCAAAGCAACGTTATATTCATCGATGGTTTATTCTCAGTTGGATTCAACTTATTTTAGGGTTAACACGTGCAAATGAACCATGGAAAAATATTTTTAATTTCAAAAAGATTATTTCAGTTGCTTTTGCAACTGGGACTTATGTATCGATTTTCTCCATGCCTTGGGAGCTGAGTATACAGTACTCTATAGTAAGATTTATTATACTTATGCTTATTGCTATCCTAGGTATGACAGGCTGGTTACTCTATGCACATCAATTGATTGAACGTAAAACAGCTAAATCGCAGCGTGTGTATCGCTATATTTATAATTTCACTACCATATTCACATTATTTATTATTACACTTTTAAATTATATTATTTTATATCTTTTATTAGCGATAAGTGTATCATTATTTGTTCCACCAAGTTTATTTAATCAATGGACTAGTGCACATCCTCATTTTACGTTTATAAATTATGTAAAATTAGTATGGTTTGTATCTTCACTAGGTTTACTTGCTGGGGCAATGGGGTCTACTGTAGAGAATGAAGAGAAAATCCGTCAGATTACTTATTCGTATCGACAATATCATCGTTATAAAGAAGCAGAACAAGAGAAGAAAGAAAAAGAACAAGCTCAATCATCTTCTCATGATGCATCAAATCAACAAGTTGAAGAAAGTGCATCCAATAAACAAAATAATGATAATCAACAAGATGAACATAAAAAACAAGATCATAGAGAGGAGGAAACAACATGAGTGAAGAAAAATTAATTGGTCTCGTTGTGGCGCCAGGAGTGACAGAGAAATTAGCACAAAGTTTAATTAATGACATACCCAATATATTATCAGAACAAGATAATCATCAACGTGACTGGAAAGTTGATCTCGTGGTGGATCCTCTTACTGGTTTTGCGGAAAGTGTGGAAGAAATATTCAAAAAAATTCAAGATTATCATAATAAAAGAGAATGGGATTATGTTGTAGGAATTACAGACTTACCTATGTTCTATCATCAAAACGTACTTGCTTTAGATATTAATAAAAAAAATGGCGCTGCAATATTTTCATATCCTGCATTTGGATGGCGTCCTGTAAAGAATCGCTTTAAACATGCTATCGTAACCATTATTAATGAACTTCATTATTCTGAAAGAGAGCATGTGGGTTATGATGACAATAATAGAGTTAAGAAAGAAATTAATAAACAATTTCCTTTTTCACGTATTGAGAAAACTGAAGTACATTTAAAAGAAACAGGAAACAATCATTTAAGATATTTATCAAATTCACGTAGTCTTGGAATGATGCGACTTGTCAGTGGGATGACCTTTGCGAATAACCCACTGAATATGATGGCAAGTTTAAGTAATATTGTAGCGATTGCTTTTACGACAGGTGCATTCGGATTGATTTTTTCAACCATGTGGAATATGGGTCTTGATTTTTCTGTATGGCGATTATTTGGAATTTCCATCATGGCAATTTTAGGTATGCTCGTTTGGATAATGGTATCCCATGGTTTATGGGAATCTACAAAAGAAGCTAAGCATAAAAGAATTGTAATGTTATATAATTTAACAACTATCATGACTTTATTTATAGCCATTGTTATATATTATATGATTTTATATTCATTATTCTTAATAGCAGAGCTGGTTTTATTACCTCCAGGATTCTTAGGACAACAAGTAGGTTTAAAAGGACCAGCCAGTGTTCAACTTTATTTAAGTATTCCTTGGTTTGCAACCTCAATATCTACTGTTGCAGGAGCAATAGGTGCAGGTTTGCTTAATGATCAATTAATTAAAGAAAGCACATATGGTTACCGTCAAAAAGTACGTTATGAAAAGAATAACTAATTAGTAATAATGAAGTGAGAAACACTTCATTATTATTTTTTTATATAATATAATAAATTTATAGAAAACATCTTTAAAGTCATTTAAAATAATGAATAAATATAAGTGTGAATGGATTAAACTAAGACACAGACAACCTACAACACGAACAGAATTATGTGCATCATAAGAAAGAAAGTAGGTAACATCATGAAATTTTGTCCACAATGTGGAAATCAAATTAAAGAAGGTCAATCATTTTGTAATAAATGTGGTAGTGATTTAAAAGTTTTTAAACAATATAGAGAGAATCAATTATATGAAAGTGCGGCATCTCAAAAAAACAAAAGGTGGCCATATATTTTATTCGTAATACTTATAGTAGCTATTTTAATTTCTGGAGGTTTAACATACTATTTCTTTTTTGTGAAACCAGAAATGGTAAAGAGTGAGGAAGTGACAAGCACACATCATAAAACTAAAGAAGACATCAAAAAGACAGTGAGACAAGGAGAGAAAAAATCTAAACAAAAAAATGATAAAGAGATACGTATGAAGTCTCCAAATATTGATGTGATGTCCGAAGATTTTGAAAATACATATTTAAAGAGTGATTGTAGAGACGGCTATTATGGTATTAAGGTAGGTATGACAAAAAATGAAGTTGAAAAATTAATAGGTAAACCTACAGGCATATTGGAAGTGCCAGGGTTCAAATGGAAATCAACGAAATATGGAAATATTACAGTAGATTATAGCCCTAATAATGAAGAAGGTAAGGTAATAGCAGTAGGCGTAAGCCCAGATAATGTAAAAGTAGATGATTTTTTAAGTCGCTATTATTCATATGATAGTTATACACCTACTGAAATTATTTATAACAATGATAAAAGTAACGGATATTTAGTTGCAGTTGATATTGATGGCAATCATATTGCAAAAATTCAGTGCTTAGCTGAAAGATAAAAACAGATATCAACATGTTCACAAGCATCTAAGAATTTAACCTCAAGAAGTGAAAGTAGGTAATAAAATGAAATATTGTCCACGTTGTGGGAATCATATTCATGAAACTCAACGCTTTTGTAATCAATGTGGGAATGATCTAGAAGCATTTGAGCAATATAGAAATCAAATGATCACTAATTCAAAGCGAAAAAAATGGTCTTTTATTGTAATTGTCATTTTAGTTATTGCAATGATTGTCGTAGCATGTTCGACGTATTATTACTTTTTTGTCAGACCAGTAGATGCACCTAAAAAAGATACACCAGTGCATCAAGTATCTAAAAAAGATAGTGAAGAAGGTAAAGTTCCAAATGATCCTGATAAGGAAGGGAAAGAAACGATAGAGAATAAGAAATCACCACAGATTAATGTAATGAGTGATGATTTCTTAGAAAATTTCATGCATAAAAATACATTGAATGGATATATGGGGATAAAGCCAGGAATGACTGAAAAGGAAGTTGAGAGGATAGTTGGAAAATCAACAGGAAAAATTCATATTGATGGTATGGATCATGAATCTATTAAGTATGGAGATTTGGCAGTTAATTACGATCCACACTCTAAAGAAAAGATTGTCACTTCAGTGGGAATTGCTCCAAATAATATAAGTGAAGAAGAATTTATAAGTCATTACAATAATTATGATAAAAAAAATTTTAGAGATATTGTTTATAACAATATCAAAGGAAATGGTTATGAAATTGTAGTATATTTAGATGGAGATAAGGTGGGACTTATATTTGCGGTTCCAGAATATTAATAAAAAAGTGCGAGTCCATAATAGGATATTGCACTTTTTTTATTAATATTATTTTTTTAGTTCGAATAAAAAATGTATTTTTATTTTAAAGCAAATATTCCCTAAACTTTCTTGACTTTCTCCTCAAAACTCGTTAAAGTATTAGCATATTATTCTGACAATTCTGATAGGTATTAGATTAATAAATTTGTAAATACTGAGGAGGGACCATAGGTTTATGTCAGTATCAAAGATAACGTATGAGAGTTTTGATGGTGATCCATTTATTGACTCCATTTCTACTGACGACGCGACAAAGGGTGCCTATGAAATTTTAAAATGGGCTTATACTACGTATGGTGAAGATATCGTTTACTCATGTAGTTTTGGGGCAGAGAGCATGGTACTTATTAATTTGATTTATCAAATTAAACCAGATGCTCAAATTGTATTTTTAGATACAGATTTACATTTTCAAGAAACATACGATTTAATTGATAGAGTAAAAGAACGTTTTCCTAAGTTACGTATTGAAATGAAGAAACCAGAATTGACGCTTGAAGAACAAGCTGAGAAATACAATCCTGCATTATGGAAAAATAATCCAAATCAATGTTGTTATATTCGTAAAATTAAACCTTTAGAAGAGGTACTAGGTGGGGCGATTGCCTGGATTTCGGGACTACGAAGAGATCAATCTCCGACTCGTGCTAAAACAAATTTCGTTAATAAAGATGAACGTTTTAAATCGATTAAAGTATGTCCTTTAATTTATTGGACGGAAGATGACGTTTGGGATTATATTAAACAGCACGATTTACCTTATAATGAACTGCATGACCAGCATTATCCAAGTATTGGTTGTATTCCTTGTACAGCGCCAGTATTCAATTCAGATGATTCCAGAGCAGGACGTTGGTCAAGTTTTGAAAAAACAGAATGTGGACTTCATGTTGCAGATAAACCGTGACGTAAGGTTTAAAAAATTTTATACAAAAAACATAGTATTCTGATAAGGATTTAAAAATATTCTATATTCGATTTTTACTGGAAAGTCGAATATAGATTACATAATATAGAGATAGTAAGTATTTTAAAACAAAATAAAGATTGAAATGATAGAGGTGGATGAATTGAATCTAAGTGTTACCAATAGTCCTTTTACTGAAGGACAAGCCACACAAATTAATGAATTATTACAGACACTTACACCAGAACAAAAAGTATGGTTAAGTGGCTATTTAGTCGCAAATCAACAACTTACATCAGGAACATCTGACACACAAGGTTCACAAATAGGAGCTGTTTCAAAGGATACTGAAACAATGCTTCAACAAAATGAACCAACAATTCAACCTGAAAAACGAGCGATTACATTATTATATGGTTCAGAAACAGGAAATGCACAAGGTTTAGCAGAAATATTTGAAGAACGTCTTTCAAATATTGGACATAATGTAACGTTAAAAGCCATGGATGAATTTAAACCTAAAAATCTTAAAAATGTTGAAGATTTATTTATTATTACTTCCACACAAGGTGAAGGAGATCCACCGGATAATGCAGCCGAATTACATGAATTTATTCATGGTAGAAAAGCCCCTAAATTAGAGGGAGTAAGATTTTCAGTACTTGCATTAGGTGACCAAACTTATGAGTTCTTCTGTCAAACAGGTAAAGATTTTGATAAAAAACTTGAAGAACTTGGTGCCGAACGATTATATGAACGTGTTGATTGTGATGTGGATTATGAAGAAGATGCCGAAAAATGGATGGCTAATGTCATTAATACTATTGACTCAGCACCTGAAGGTACACAAAGTGAACAAGTTGTAAGTGAATCAATTAAATCTGCGAAAGAGAAAAAATACTCAAAAGCGAATCCATACCAAGCTGAAGTATTAGAAAATATTAATTTAAATGGTAGAGGATCGAATAAAGAAACACGTCATATTGAATTCTTATTAGATAATTTTGGTGAAGAATATGAAGTAGGAGATTGCTTAGTCGTTTTACCACAAAATGATCCAGCTTTAGTTGAATTACTGATGAGTACATTAGGATGGGATCCGGGAGATCAAATTCAAATCTCAGAAGATGGAGATACGATTTCTTTAGAAGAAGCATTAACATCTTACTTTGAAATTACAAAATTAACGAGACCATTACTTCAAAATGCAGCAGCATATTTTGATAATGAAGCGTTAGAAGACAAAGTTCAAGATAGTGAGTGGATACAAAATTATATTGAAGGTAGAGATTTTATTGATTTACTCAATGATTTCCCACCTGAAGAATTAGAACCTGAAGATTTATATCAAATCCTTAGAAAATTACCTCCTAGAGAATATTCTATATCAAGTAGTTATCAATCATTACCTGATGAAGTTCACATTACGGTTGGTGCAGTAAGATATAATACACACGGTAGAGATCGTTCAGGTGTATGTTCCGTTCAATTTGCTGAACGTATTCAACCAGGAGATACTGTTCCAATTTATCTTAAACGTAATCCAAACTTTAAATTCCCTAAAGATGGAGATACGCCTGTTATTATGATAGGACCTGGTACAGGAATTGCGCCATTTAGAGCACATATGCAAGAACGTGAAGAATATGGTTATAAAGGTAATACGTGGTTATTCTTCGGCGATCAACACTTTACTACTGATTTCTTATATCAAACAGAATGGCAAGAATGGTTAAAAGATGGTGTTCTTGAAAAAATGAATGTCGCTTTCTCCCGTGATACAGATCAAAAAGTATATGTACAACATCGCATTGCTGAACATAGTAAAGAATTTAATGAGTGGTTAGAAAAAGGTGCATCTATCTATATTTGTGGTGATGAAAAAAATATGGCTAAAGATGTACATCAAGCTATTCGCAATGTATTAGTGAAAGAACAAAATTTAACTGAAGAAGATGCTGAAAGCTACTTAAAACAAATGAAAAAAGATAAACGTTATCAACGTGACGTGTACTAAAGAAAGGGTGGAGAGTGAATGGCTAAAACGATTAAACAAATTGCTGATGAGTTAAATGAAAACCTTGATGCGTTAGAACATTTAAAAACTGAAAGTAATTATTTACGCGGTACGATTGAAGAAGGTTTAGCAGATCCTTTAACTGGTGCTATTTCTGATGATGATACCAAATTACTTAAGTTTCATGGGAGCTATCAACAAGATGACCGAGATGTACGTGATGAACGTCGTAAACAAAAATTAGAACCTGCATATGCTTTCATGATTCGTGTGCGACTACCTGGAGGTAAAGCAACACCTGAACAATGGATTGCAATGGATGATATTTCTAATAATTATGCGAATCATACATTGAAATTAACAACACGTCAAACATTCCAATTTCATGGTATTTTAAAACGAAATTTAAAATCATCTATGAAAAAAATTAATGAATCAGTGTTAGATACGATTGCAGCATGTGGGGATGTCAATCGTAATACAATGTGTAACCCAAATCCATATCAATCAAATATTAATAAAGAAATACTTGATTATGCTACAGCTATCAGTGATCATTTATTACCTAAAACGAATGCCTATCATGAAATTTGGTTAGATGGAGAGAAAGTGCTTGATTCTAAAGAAGAAGTAGAACCAATGTACGGGGAAAAATATTTACCACGTAAATTTAAAATTGGTATTGCCGTACCACCATCAAACGATATTGATGTATTTTCACAAGATATTGGTTTAATTGCAATTGTAGAAAATGATGAACTCGTTGGATTTAATGTGGCTATTGGTGGCGGCATGGGTATGACGCATGGTAATCCAGATACATACCCTCAAGTAGGACGCATTGCTGGATTTATTCCTAAAAATAAAGTCATAGATGTATGTGAAGTATTACTTACAATTCAACGTGATCTTGGTAATCGTTCAAATCGTAAAAATGCACGTTTTAAATACACAGTAGATCGTTTTGGTGTAGATAATATTGTTAAAGAATTAAATACACGTCTAGGCTGGGAAATCAGTGAAGCTCGTGAATTTAAATTTGAACATAATGGCGATCGTTTAGGTTGGATTGAAGGTGAAAAAGGTGTATGGAATTATACATTATTCATTCAAAATGGACGTGTAAAAGATACAGAAGACTATAAGTTAAAAACGGCGTTAAGAGAAATTGCAGAAACACATACTGGTGATTTTAGATTATCTCCAAATCAAAATTTAATTATTGCTAATGTAACTGAAGAGAAAAAAGCAGATATTCAATCTCTTATTGATAAATACGGTTTAACTGATGGTAAAAATTATAGTGGTTTAAGACGTAATTCAATGGCTTGTGTAGCATTTCCAACTTGTGGTTTAGCAATGGCTGAATCAGAACGTTATTTACCAACGCTATTATCTAAAATTGAAGATTTATTAGATGAAGCTGGTGTTAGTGAAGAAGAGATTACTATACGTATGACAGGTTGTCCTAATGGTTGTGCAAGACCTGCATTAGCTGAGATTGCATTTATTGGTAAAGCGCCTGGCAAATATAATATGTATTTAGGCGGAAGCTTTAACGGTGATCGCTTAAATAAACTATACAAAGAAAACATCGATGAAAAGGAAATCCTTGAAAGCTTAAGACCAATTTTAATGGATTATGGAAAATCACGTCTCGAAGGTGAACATTTCGGTGACTTCGTTATTCGTTCGGGTGTAGTAGCTAAAGTTCATGATGGTAGAGATTTTCACAGCTGATTTTTTAAAGAAATAGAAGGCGAACGGGGTGATAAGATGGGAAAGGTTTATCTTGTAGGTGCAGGACCTGGTGATCCTGATTTAATAACTGTAAAAGGTATGAAAGCGATTCAAGCGTCAGATGTGATTTTATATGATCGCTTAGTAAATAAAGAGATTTTAGATTTTGCAAAACCAAACACAAAGTTCTTCTATTGTGGTAAAGATCCAAATAAGCATTCATTGCCACAAGAGGAAACAAATCGTATGTTAGTGAATTTAGCGAAAAAAGGTCATACCATTACACGATTAAAGGGTGGCGATCCTTTCGTTTTTGGACGTGGTGGTGAAGAAGCAGAGATATTAGCGGATAATCAAATTCCATTTGAAGTTGTTCCTGGTATTACATCAGGAATTGCAGCTCCTGCTTATGCAGGAATTCCTGTTACTCACAGAGATTATAGTTCCTCAGTTGCGTTTGTTACAGCTGTGAATAAACCAGGTATGACGAAAGAAGCATATTGGGAACATTTAGCGCATGGTCCTGAAACATTGTGTATTTATATGGGTGTAAAACGTTTGCCTGAAATTTGTGAACTATTAGTGCGTCATGGTAAGTCAGTAGATACACCTGTAGCGTTAGTACATTTAGGGACAACAGTTTCTCAAAAAACAGTCACTGGAACATTAGGTAGCATTGTACAACGTGCATCTGAAATCAAAAATCCTGCAATGATTGTGATTGGTGATGTTGTAAATATGCGCCAAAAAATTAGCTGGTTCAAAGAACAAGTATCAGATGTTGAAATGACATTACCATAATTTGAAAAATATCTAATATAGGAGGACGACAATATGAACCATATGCCGCTCATGATTGATTTAAACCAGAAATCGATTGTCATAGTAGGTGGCGGGAAAGTTGCAACGAAACGAGCTTCAACTTTAATCGAATATTGTGCTGATGTTCATATTGTTAGTCCTAATATTTCAACAACTTTAAAAGAATTATTAGATAACGAAAATATCACTTGGAGTCAAAAAGAATTTGAGCCACAAGATGTTGAACATGCCGACCTTGTAGTGATTGCCACAAATAATAACGACGTCAATACAAAGGTGTTAGAAAGTGTTCCTCATCATGCATTGTGTAATCATGCTTCGAAAGCCCAAGTTGGAAATGTTACGATTCCAAGTATTTTAAAACGTGGAAAACTTTCTATTAGCGTGTCAACCAATGGAGCAAGTCCTAAATTGAATAAAAAAATTATTTCAAGAATAAGCGATATGTACGATGAATCATATGAAATGTATATTGATTTTTTATATGAAAGTAGACAACTAATTAAACGATTATCAATCGAGCCATCTAGGAAACAGGAGTTATTACAACACATTTTATCTGATGAGTATTTAGATGAGGTTAAGCAACGAGAATTCACACGATGGCTTCATTTGCAAGTTTAGGTATGAAGGGATATGTGATATATGAGAAAATTGTTTATATTTGCATTAGCTGGATTTTTAGCACAACTTGTTGATGGATCACTCGGAATGGGATTCGGTGCCTCCTCATCATCTATATTATTAACATACGGCATAGCACCTGCGATTGTTTCAGCAACGGTACATTTTTCAGAAATAGCAACGACTGCTGCATCTGGTACATCACATTGGAAATTTGAAAATGTACATAAGCCAACCATGTTGAAACTCGCAATACCAGGATCAATCAGTGGATTTATCGGTGCAGCATTATTAACTCAAATACATGGTGACTATATTAAACCTTATATAGCACTATTCTTACTTTCAATGGGTTTTTATATTTTGTATCAGTTCTTATTTAAACGTCACAAAGCCATTCATACACACGTAGGCACACTTAGTAGTGCGAAACTTGTTCCACAAGGGGCCGTTGCTGGTTTTCTAGATGCCATCGGTGGTGGAGGCTGGGGACCAGTCAATACACCGTTGTTACTTGCAAGTCGTAAAATTCAACCACGCTATGCCATTGGTACAGTGTCTGCAAGTGAATTTTTTGTAACACTTTCAACATCATTAAGTTTTATTATCTTTTTAGGATTTACTCAAATTAATTGGTGGTTTGTCATTGCATTAAGTATAGGCGGTATGATTGCCGCACCAATTTCAGCCTATTTAACTAAAATATTACCCATTAATATTTTAGCAATTTGTGTAAGTGGTCTTATTATTTTTACAAATAGTAATGCTTTAATGACGTATTTCATCCAAGACACTACAGTGACAAATGTTATTCGATTCGCAATTATTTGTGCGATTATTGTATTAGTTATTATTACTATTATTCGTAACAAAAAATTGTCTTTTTCTTATAAATAAAGCCGAGTAAACTAATCAAAATAATTAGAAAAGGAGTTATCAACGATGCCAACAAATGAAGATATTATCAATTATACAATTAAGCCACATGGTGGAGAGTTAATTAATCGAGTTGTAGAAGGAAAAGAAAGAGAAGCATTAATTGAAAAAGCGAACGCTTTTAAATCATTAACTTTAAATCCTTGGTCAATTTCAGATTTAGAATTAATAGCTATTGGTGGCTTTAGTCCACTTACTGGATTTATGGGGGAAGCGGATTATAAAAAAGTTGTTGAAGATACACATCTTGAAAATGGACTAGTATGGAGTATTCCTATCACTTTACCTGTCACTGAGGCACAGGCGAATGAACTTAATATTGGTGATGATATTGCTTTATATGGTGAAGATGGCGTACTTTATGGTACTTTAAAACTTGAAGAAAAATATACGTATGATAAAGAAAAAGAAGCTCAAAATGTCTACGGTACGACTGAAGAAGCCCATCCAGGTGTTAAAAAAGTATATGAAAAAGGAAATGTTTATTTAGCAGGTCCTATTCAATTAGTAAATCGTCCTAAACATGATGAATTTTCAGATTATCATTTAGATCCTGCTGAAACACGTCAATTATTCAAAGACTTAGGGTGGAAAACAGTAGTCGGATTCCAAACACGTAATCCTGTCCACCGTGCACATGAATATATTCAAAAATCTGCATTAGAAATTGTAGATGGCTTATTATTAAATCCTTTAGTTGGCGAAACTAAAGCAGATGATATCCCTGCAGATGTACGTATGGAAAGTTATCAAGCTATCTTGAAAAATTACTTTCCTAAAGATAGAGCACGTTTAGTTATCTATCCTGCAGCGATGCGTTATGCAGGTCCACGTGAAGCAATTTTACATGCTACAGTTCGTAAAAATTATGGTTGTACACACTTTATTGTTGGACGTGATCACGCAGGTGTTGGTGATTATTATGGTACTTATGAAGCACAAGAGCTTATCTCTCAATTTGAAGATGAATTAGATATTCATATTTTAAAATTTGAACATGCATTTTACTGCGAAAAATGTGGCAATATGGCTACAGCTAAAACGTGTCCACACGATGCATCAGACCATGTACATTTAAGTGGTACAAAAGTAAGAGAAAAATTACGTAATGGCGAATCATTACCAAAAGAATTCTCAAGACCTGAAGTTGCAGAAGTATTAATTAAAGGATTAAGACAAAAGTAATTTGGGGGAGTATATAAAATGAGTCAATCAACAAATATTACATGGCATGATTCAGAAGTAACTAAAGAAGATAGACAACGTCAAAATGATCATAAAAGTGCTGTCATTTGGTTTACAGGTTTATCTGGTTCTGGTAAGTCAACAATCTCTGTGGCACTTGAAAAAGCTTTATTTGAAGAAGGTAAACATTCATATCGATTAGATGGCGATAATGTCCGTCACGGTTTAAATAAAAACTTAGGTTTTAGTCCAGAAGACCGTAAAGAAAATATTCGTCGTATCGGTGAAGTAAGTAAATTGCTTGTAGATGCAGGAACAATAGCAATTACTGCATTTATTTCTCCATATAGAGAAGATCGTGATGAAGTACGTGACATTCTAGAAGACGGAGAATTCATTGAAGTATATACGGAGTGTAGTGTAGAAGAATGTGAGAAACGAGACCCTAAAGGTTTATATGAAAAAGCACGTTCAGGTGAAATTAAAGAATTTACAGGAATTAGTGCACCTTATGAAGCGCCAAAACATCCTGAAATAACTATTAATACTGAAACACAAAGTATAGATGAATCAGTTGAACATATTCTTAATTACTTAAAAGAACACCAATATATTTAATGAATAACCAAACGAGTGAGATAACGAATTCAAAATGAATGTTATCTCACTCGTTTTTTGCTATACATTCTTGAAAATAATAAATAATATTCCCCTATGTTATGAAATAAAACATATTTAAAATAATCAGATATATTACATCATTTGTAATGACACTGTTGATTAAATTGATAAAAAGATTGATATTAAAGTGTTTTGAATGATGTAACAAAAGAGAGATTTAATTACAAAAACCGTCGTATTATTATGATTCAATTACAAGGTATTAACAACGCCCACAAACGCTTGTTTATCTGATAAAGTATGTCTTGTCGTTAATTAACGAGAAAAAATAATTCGAAGTAATTTAATATTGAGATGTCATTTGAAAGTAGCCACGTGATAAATAAAGGAAGAATGTTTTAAAATTCTAGGAGGATATTTAATTATGAAAAAAATCGCTACAGTAACTATCGCCACAGCCGGAATCGCTACAGTTGGATTTGCGCATCATGACGCACATGCAGCGGAAAATAATGGATATAACCCTAATGACCCAACTTCATATAGCTACTCTTATACAATTGATCAACAAGGTAACTATCATTACACATGGCAAGGTAATTGGAGTCCTGATCGTTTAAATCACACTAATGATTCAAATAATAGTCAATCTAGCTATAATAATTACAATAATAATAGCTATAATTACAATAGTAATTATTCATATACAACAAATAATAACCAAACATCTACTAACAACAATCAATCTTATACAACTAATAATACGACAGGTGGTTTAGGCGCTAACACTGCGTCAACATCAGATAGTAATGTAAAAGTTACAACTCAAAGTGCACCAAGAACACAATCAACTGCTTCAACTCAAGCATTCTCAGGTAAAACAAATTCAGGTGCGAATTACTATACTTGGGGTCAATGTACATATTATGTATATGACAAAGTTGGTGGCACAATTGGTAATACTTGGGGAAATGCAAATAACTGGGCTAACGCAGCAGCGCAATCTGGTTATACTGTAAACAATACACCTAAAGCAGGTGCTGTAATGCAAACGACTCAAGGTGGTTATGGTCACGTTGCATATGTTGAAAGTGTAAATAGTGATGGTTCTGTTACAGTATCTGAAATGAACTATCAAGGCGTAGGTGTAGTATCTACACGTACAATTTCAGCAAGTCAAGCAAGTTCATACAATTACATTTCATAATTTAAGGAAATGAACTATTTAAAAATTAATGTAAAATAATGACTAAGATATTTAAACAATAACGTTATTTAAAAGAGCAAGTATATGAATTCAAAACGAATTCTAACTTGCTCTTTTTTATTTTTAAAAATTACATTTAATATGATTTAAATCACTTTATAAAGGGAAATATATAACTACTAATTCCTATAGTGTTCAAATATAAAGGTGGTGATTCACAATGGCGTTAGGAGTACTTCAATGGATCCTAGTGATCGCAATTGTGGTAATTACGATTGGCGTCATATTTGGTCTCATTTGGGGTTCACTTTTTGAGGAACGCTTTTATAGAAGTCGTTCTAAAAAAGAAGAAGAAGCACGTATTGAGAAAAATCTTAAAATGGCAAAAGGGCATACCGATGATGACGTAGTATATGATGAAGAAGGTCGTGCATCACTCAAAGAAGATTATAAAAAACAATAAATATTGATAAACCTTTAAGAATCTTTTTGATTTTTAAAGGTTTTTTCTTATCAAAATATTTATATTAATTAACTTTATGCAATTATATACTTTTAACAAATAAAAGTGATAAAATATATATGTTAAAAAATTCACATGAACTATTTAAAGTTAGGAGTTATTATAATGCTACTGTTTATAGTAGAAATTATCATAATGATTGTAGCCATTATGCTAGGATTGCGCACAGCAGGTGCTTTAGGCTGTGGTATTTTTGCTATTGTGGCCCAACTGATTATGATATTTGGATTTCAACTTCCTCCTGGTTCTGCCCCTGTTACAGCAGTACTAATTATTCTGGCAATTGGTATAGCTGGAGGAACGCTACAAGCTACAGGCGGAATTGATTATCTTGTCTATCTTGCTTCGAAAATTATTGAACGATTTCCAAAATCAATTATTTTTATTGCGCCTATGATTGTATTTGTCTTCGTATTTGGAGTAGGGACTGCAAATATTGCTTTATCACTAGAACCTATTATTGCTCAAACCGCAGTAAAAGCTAAAATCCAACCTAAGCGACCACTGATTGCTTCAGTACTAACTGCTAATTTGGCTTTACTTTGTAGTCCAGCTGCATCTGCAACAGCCTATGTTATTTCAGTACTTGCAGGTCATGAAATTTCAATGGGTCAATATTTGAGTATTGTCTTACCTACATCATTAATCACTATGTTTATGTTAAGTATATTTTGTACGTTTGTAGGACGTAAAAATACAATTACTGAAAGTGAAATTGCTCATACACCTGACGTTGATGTAAATCATGCTTTTTCTACTAGAGTAAAGATAGGTGTTTTAGCATTTATTTTGTGTGTGTTTGGTATTCTTACGTTTGGTATTTTTCCTCAATTCATGCCTTCATTTAATGTCAATGGAAAAGATGTCACTGTATCAATGACAGAGATTGTACAATTCTTTATGTATTTAAGTGCAGCAATTAATTTATTGATGTTGAAAGTGAATACGAGTGATATTCTATCTTCAAATATTACACAATCTGCTATTGGTGCATTATTTGCAGTACTCGGACCTGGTTGGTTAGGTGCGACAGTATTTAACGCACCTCATAATTTACATATCATACAAAATGATGTTGGCAAAACGATTCAAAATATGCCCTGGCTTGTGATTATTCTTGTAGCTGTAGTAGCGATGATTGTTATTTCACAAACAGCAACAGCATCGATTATGGTACCCATCGTCATGAGTATGGGGATTCCACCCATGTATTTTGTAGCAATGGTACAAACATTAAATGTTAACTTTGTTATACCTGCGCAACCAACGTTATTATTTGCAGTTAATTTAGATGAAACAGGACGTACACGACCTACAAGCTTTATTATTCCAGGATTCTTTGCAATAGGTGTTTCAGTTATTGTTGGTTTTATAATAAAAATAATATTAGGATATTAGTTTATAATAGAGTATTTGTAATATAAACGATTTAAAGTTTCATGACAATTTAATAGATTGAGAAGGCCTTTTGTGCCTTTTTGAATATTGAAGAGAAGAATTGTATTCTTCTCTTATTTTTATTTTAAAACAGAGAATTTCAAAAAAATATATATTCATTAAAAATGAATAAAAATTCAATGTTTATAATTTATTATTTGTTCAAAACGTTTATTTTTAATTTAACACTATTTATATAGTTAATTTTTTTCGATAGTTTCAATGGAATAAAATATATAAATATTCAGTTTTCTAAAATAATTTTATGAATGTAATTTGCATTTTTATTTAATTTTAGATATTGTCATCATGTGAATCATTCACGTAAATAAAATATAAGTCGTACATATAATATTCAAAGGAGGATCTTAGTTGAAAAAAGAAAAAATAATGGATTGGCCCACCTTTATAGGTACTGTTATTGTCTTGCTTTCAGCAGTTATACCTATGATGGTCTTTCCAAGTGCAAGTGAGAAAGTTATTACTGATATAAATAGTGCTATTTCTAACTCGATAGGATCTGTTTACTTATTTATAGGTTTAGCCGTTTTATCCTTTGTACTCTATATTGCTTTCGGCCGATATGGTAATGTGACTTTAGGAAAAGCAAGTGATAAACCTGAATTCAATAATTTTAGTTGGGCTGCAATGCTATTTTGTGCAGGTATTGGTTCAGATATTCTTTATTGGGGTGTTATCGAATGGGCCTTCTATTATCAGGTACCTCCAAATGGTGCTAAAGGAATGACTGATGAGGCTCTTACATATGCAACGCAATATGGTATGTTCCATTGGGGACCTATTGCATGGGCGATTTATGTATTACCAGCTTTGCCTATTGGCTATTTAGTATTTGTAAAGAAACAACCAGTATATAAAATTAGTCAAGCCTGTCGTCCAGTATTGAAAGGACAAACTGATAAGTTTTTAGGTAAATTAGTAGATATCTTATTTATATTTGGACTATTAGGAGGAGCGGCAACCTCTTTAGCATTAGGTGTGCCATTAATTTCTTCTGGAATTGAACGATTAACAGGTATAGATGGAAACAATATGGTTATTCGCTCAATTATACTTTTCACAATCACAGTCATTTTTGCAATTAGTTCTTATACTGGTTTGAAAAAAGGAATACAAAAATTAAGTGATATTAACGTATGGTTATCATTCTTATTACTTGCATTTGTATTTATTGTAGGTCCAACAATCTTTATTATGGAAACAACTTTAACTGGTTTTGGGAATATGATGCGAGATTTCTTCCATATGGCAACTTGGATGGAGCCATTTGGTGGAATTAGAAACCGTAATGAAACAAATTTCCCTCAAGATTGGACTATATTTTATTGGTCATGGTGGCTTGTATATGCACCATTTATTGGTTTATTTATTGCTCGAATTTCAAAAGGTCGTCGTCTCAAAGAAGTCATATTAGGAACAATTGCTTATGGTACATTGGGATGTGTCTTATTCTTTGGAATTTTTGGTAATTATGCTGTTTATTTACAAATTAGTGGACAGTTTAATGTGGTTGATTTTTTAAATAAACATAGTACTGAAGCAACAATTATAGAAGTTATGCATCAATTGCCATTTGGTTCTTTAATTATAGTGTTGTTCTTAATATCTGCATTTTTATTCTTAGCAACGACATTTGATTCAGGTTCTTATATTTTAGCGGCTGCTTCTCAGAAGAAGGTAATAGGGGAACCATTAAAAGCTAATCGTTTATTCTGGGCTTTTGCTTTATGTCTATTACCTTTCTCCCTTATGTTAGTTGGTGGAGAACGAGCTCTTGAAGTATTAAAGACTGCTTCATTATTAGCAAGTGTACCCCTTCTATTTATATTTACGTTTATGATGATATCCTTTATTATCACACTTAATAAAGATCGGATTAAACTGGAAACAAGAGCAGATAAACTAAAAGAAGTAGAGCGCCGTTCACTTCGTATTGTTCAAGTTAAATCAGACCCTGAAGACGATAATTTATAATGTAAAAAATGATAGTACATTTAAAAATCCTCAGAAATTAGATAATAAATCTAATTTCTGAGGATTTTTGAATCATATTGATAATGAATTAAGTTATAACTCTTCTTCTTTTGGTATAGGATAATGTTCGAAAATGTCTCCAGATTCAATCGCAGAGCTTAAATTTTCTAACCATTTACAATATAATTTTGTGTGGTTCAGTTGGGATTGTATACGATCTATTTTTTCTTTTTCTTCTCCACTTAAATTATTAGTTTGTATTATGTTTTGAAGAATGTTTTCTGCTTTTTTCGTTGCTTCTAAATTTGTATCGACTTCACGTTCCCATTTTTGTGTGAAAAAGTTTCGAAAAAAATTAAAGAAATCTTTCTCAGCTATAAAATGTTGTTTGCGACTGCCACGGGTAAATTGTTGCTTAACGATATCGTATTCTTGCAATTTTTTTACACCAGCACTCATACTAGGTTTGCTCATTTGTAAATGTTCACGCATTTCATCAAGCGTCATACTGCCTTCAAAAACCATCGTACCGTAAAGATTACCAACACTACGGTTTGTACCATATAAATCCATTGTTTCACCAATTGAGTTGATAACTAAATCTTTCGCTTCCTCTATTTTTTGATTGATATTATTAGAATTGCTCATATTGCACCTCACTTATTTTGATTTTCATAAGATGTGAAATATTAACACAAATTTTACATTCTCACTCATTATATGATTTTTTCTTATGAGTTTCAAAAGTCAATTTTAATTTCCATAATATTTAAAATAATATAAAAAAATATATAAAGATGCTTTTTGCAATGACGTAAAAAATATGATAAGCTACTTTTGTAAAATTCGTTAAATAAAAATTTAACAAACTTAACGGAGGTAGTATGATGGAACTTGTAAAAGCATTGTCTAATCGCCAATATATCGATGGTGAATGGGTAGAGAGCGCTAACAAAAATACTAGAGATATTATTAATCCATATAATCAAGAAGTGATTTTCACTGTTACTGAAGGTACTAAGGAAGATGCAGAGCAAGCTATTTTAGCAGCACGTCGTTCATTTGAAAATGGTGAGTGGTCACAAGAAACAAGTGAAGTCAGAGGTAAAAAAGTAAGAGCAATTGCTGATAAAATTACAGAAAATCGTGATGAATTAGCCAAATTAGAAACACTAGATACTGGTAAGACATTAGAGGAATCTTATGCAGATATGGATGATATTGCAAATGTGTTTAATTATTTTGCAGGTTTGGCGGATAAAGACGGAGGAGAAATTATTGATTCTCCAATACCTAACACTGAAAGTAAACTTGTTAAAGAACCTGTAGGTGTAGTTACACAAATTACGCCTTGGAATTATCCATTATTACAAGCTTCATGGAAAATTGCACCTGCATTAGCAACTGGTTGCTCATTAGTAATGAAACCAAGTGAAATTACGCCATTAACAACAATTCGTGTATTTGAATTAATGGAAGAGGTTGGATTCCCTAAAGGGGTTATCAACCTAATATTAAGTAGTGGTGAAGAAGTAGGAGATACATTATCAGGTCATAAAGAAGTTGATTTAGTATCATTTACAGGTGGAATTGAAACTGGTAAACACATTATGAAGAATGCTGCAAATCATGTAACTAATATTGCATTAGAGCTTGGCGGAAAGAATCCAAATATTATTTTTGATGATGCTGATTTTGAATTAGCTGTAGATCAAGCATTAAATGGCGGATATTTCCATGCAGGTCAAGTTTGTTCAGCAGGTTCAAGAATTTTAGTTCATAACAATATAAAAGAAAAATTTGAAAAAGCTTTAATTGAACGTGTTGGAAAAATTAAATTAGGTAATGGATTTGATAGTGACACAGAAATGGGTCCAGTGATTTCTCCAGAACATAGAGATAAAATTGAAAAATATATGAAAGTTGCTAAAGATGATGGTGCAACAATTGCTATCGGTGGGAAACGTCCAGACGATGAAGATTTAAAAGAAGGTTTATTCTTTGAACCAACTGTAATCACTAATTGCGATACTCATATGAGAATTGTTCAAGAAGAAGTATTTGGCCCTGTTGTTACAGTAGAAGGGTTCGATAATGAAGAAGAAGCGATTGCACTCGCAAATGATTCAATTTATGGTTTAGCAGGTGCAGTATTTTCTAAAGATATAGGAAAAGCACAACGTGTAGCTAATAAATTAAAACTAGGCACAGTTTGGATTAATGACTTCCATCCTTACTTCGCTCAAGCGCCATGGGGTGGTTATAAACAATCTGGTATTGGACGTGAGTTAGGTAAAGAAGGATTAGAAGAATACTTAATCTCTAAACATATTCTTACAAATAGAAATCCAGAACCTGTAAATTTCTTTAGTAAATAACTTTTACAATTTAACTATAAAGGACCGTAGACGTATTATTTTACGGTCCATTTATTTTGAAGAATAAAGACGTATCAAATCAAACTAAATTGTATTTAAATAGAAGATTTATATTTTTATAGGAGGACGACAATATATGAGTAAAAATCAATCATATGATTACGTAATTATTGGCGGAGGAAGCGCTGGATCAGTATTGGGAAATCGTTTGTCAGAAGATAAAAATAAAGAAGTACTTGTACTAGAAGCAGGACGTAGTGATTATCCATGGGATTTATTTATACAAATGCCTGCAGCATTGATGTTTCCTTCAGGAAATCCATTTTACGATTGGAGATACCAAACTGAAGAAGAACCGCATATGGGACGTAAGGTAGACCATGCTCGAGGTAAAGTATTAGGTGGTTCAAGTTCAATTAATGGTATGATTTATCAACGTGGTAATCCAATGGATTATGAAGGCTGGGCTGAACCAGAAGGAATGGAAACTTGGGACTTTGCACATTGTTTACCTTATTTTAAAAAACTAGAAAAAACATTTGGAGCTGCACCATATGATAAATATAGAGGACATGACGGTCCGATTAAATTAAAACGTGGACCAGCCACAAATCCATT
Organism: Staphylococcus sp. HMSC034C12; assembly: GCF_001835895.1. Taxonomy (NCBI): domain Bacteria; kingdom Bacillati; phylum Bacillota; class Bacilli; order Caryophanales; family Staphylococcaceae; genus Staphylococcus; species Staphylococcus sp. HMSC034C12. The sequence goes on from NZ_KV826308.1 coordinate 88,536, forward strand.
ATTTAAATCATTCTTCGATGCAGGTGTTGAAGCAGGTTATCATAAAACAAACGACGTCAATGGATATAGACAAGAAGGCTTTGGTCCATTTGATAGTCAAGTACATAATGGCCGTCGTGTTTCAGCTTCACGTGCCTATTTACGTCCTGCAATGAAGCGTAAAAATTTAACAGTTAAAACACGTGCATTTGTTACTAAAATACATTTTGAAGGTAAGAAAGCTACAGGTGTAACGTTTAAACGTAATGGTAAACTTCATACTGTGAATGCTGGTGAAGTAATTCTTTCAGGTGGTGCATTTAATACACCTCAGTTGTTGCAATTGTCTGGTATCGGTGATTCTGAATTCTTAAAATCTAAAGGTATAGAACCACGCATGCACTTACCTGGTGTTGGAGAAAACTTCGAAGATCATTTAGAAGTATATATTCAACATAAATGTAAGCAGCCTGTTTCACTACAACCAAGCTTAGATGTAAAACGTATGCCTTGGATTGGATTACAATGGATATTTGCACGTAAAGGTGCAGCAGCTTCAAACCACTTTGAAGGTGGTGCTTTTGTTAGATCTAACAATCAAGTTGCATATCCAAATTTAATGTTCCATTTCTTACCAATTGCTGTAAGATATGATGGTCAAAAAGCACCAGTGGCGCATGGATATCAGGTACATGTTGGTCCTATGTATTCAAATTCACGTGGTAGTTTAAAAATTAAATCAAAAGATCCATTTGAAAAACCAAGTATTGTATTCAATTATTTATCAACAAAAGAAGATAAACAAGAATGGGTTGAAGCAATTCGAGTAGCACGTAATATTTTATCTCAACCTGCGATGGATCCATATAATGGTGGTGAAATCTCACCAGGACCATCTGTACAAACAGATGAAGAAATTCTTGATTGGGTACGTAAAGATGGCGAAACTGCTTTACATCCTTCTTGTAGTGCTAAAATGGGGCCAGCGTCAGATCCGATGGCAGTTGTAGATCCATTAACTATGAAAGTACATGGCATGGAAAATTTACGTGTTGTTGATGCATCTGCTATGCCTCGCACTACTAATGGTAATATTCATGCACCAGTTTTAATGCTCGCTGAAAAAGCAGCTGATATCATTCGTGGTAAAAAACCATTAGAACCACAATATGTTGATTACTATAAACATGGTGTTAGTGACGAGAATGCTGGAGCAATGGAATTCGATCCATACTATAAACATTAATAAGATAGTTATATGAAATAAGGGTTGGAATCAAAGATGATTCTAACCTTTTTATTTTAAATATCCCCTTCTACAACATTTTTAATACGTAAAGGCATATAATGAATGACAGAGAAGGAGTGATATGAAATGATTAAAGATTTAGTGCAACGTTTACAAGATAAGGAAAAGCGTATGATCGAGATTCGAAGACATTTACATGAATATCCTGAGTTATCATTTCATGAAACTGAGACACCCAAATATATTGCTAATTTTTATAAAGATAAAGAGTGTAAGGTAGAAACAAATATAGGACAAAATGGTGTAAAAGTAACGATAGATAGTGGTAAACCTGGGAAAACGATTGCTATTCGAGCAGATTTTGATGCGCTTCCCATTCAAGAAGATACTGGTTTATCATTTGCTTCTAAAAACGAGGGAGTCATGCATGCGTGTGGACATGATGCACATACAGCATATATGCTTATTTTGGCAGAAACATTGATAGAAATGAAATCTCAGTTCAGTGGCAAAGTAATTGTTATTCATCAACCCGCTGAAGAAATGCCACCTGGTGGAGCTAAAGGTATGATTGAAGATGGCGTATTGGATGGCGTTGATCATGTTTTAGGCACCCATGTGATGACTAATATGGCTCCTGGTAAAGTCTATTATCATAAGGGTAACGTTCAAACAGGACGTTCTTACTTTAAATTAATTGTAAAAGGTGAAGGAGGACATGGTTCTTCTCCGCATACTGCAAATGATGCGATTGTAGCGGGAGCTAATTTCGTTACTACCGCTCAAACAGTGGTCTCACGTCGCCTTAATCCATTTGAAACGGGTGTCGTCACAATTGGATCATTTGATGGTAAAGGTCAATTTAATGTGATTAAAGATAAAATAACCATTGAAGGTGACGTTCGCGCTTTGACAGATGCTACACGCGATCGTATTGAAACGGCTTTAAAACAAATGGTTCATGGTTTGGAAGAAACATTTGGTGTAAATTGTGAATTTACATTTAGTAAAGATTATCCTGCATTGTATAATGATCCTGACTTTACTGAATATGTTGCAGAAACCATTAACCAAGCAAAATTAGCTGATGTTAAAGGCATAGAAGTATGCGAACCTCAACCGCCATCTGAAGACTTCGCTTTTTATGCTAAAACATTGCCAAGTACTTTTATATATTCTGGAGCAAAACCGAGAGAGGGTAAAGCATATCCACATCATCATCCTAAATTTACGATTGATGAGTCAAGTATGTTAGTTGCAGCAGAAGCAGTAGGTGCAGTAGTATTAAACTATTTAACTATTGAATAAGCAGTCAAAATATATATTTAAGCAATAATTCTACATTTTTAAAGTAGAAGTCAAGTGTATACTCTAGTATTAAAGAATTTGTCATGATAGTATTATCCTATATCTAGATATTGGGGTGAGTTGATGAGTTTTTATGATTTTATGCAAGGATTTATTGATGATAAGACCCCATTAGGTGAACTTGCATCATGGATAAATCAAGACCAAAATTTTCCAAAACATGAATATCTTGCTGAAAATATACTTGATTACTTTTCTAAGACGTCGATGTTGGATCATGAATTCTTAGAAATTGTTAAACGTTCCCTTTCATTATATGAAGGAAGATAGAGATGAATAGCAGAATTAAAAATGATAGCTTAAAGCTAGTTAAGAAATGAAGGAACTAAGAAGTGACTTTAACTGATAGTTATAAAACATATGTAATAGAAGAAAAAGAAGAACGGACTATGTCTATCGAAAAAAATAATGATGTTCAATTATATACAGTACTTGAGTCAATAAACGAGTTAACAAACGATTCAATATGTGTTTTGAATCACTTGTTTGTTAATGAAGGTAATGAACCTCAATTTGAATCTAAATTTTTAGAGCGCACTAAATATTTACAAGATGTGCCAGGATTCAAAGCTTTACGTTTTTTACGTCCTCAAACTAAGCATCGTCATTATATTATTTTGACGTTATGGAAAGATCGACAATCGTTCTATGATTGGCAAAGTTCAGCCGCTTATGATAAAACGCATAAAAAAAGAGGCACTAAACAAGGTGTCGATAATAAAATAGTTAATCGCGATTTATCTTATAATGTAAGAATAGAACTTGCTAATTTAGAAACGAATGTTGATATAGATAATATATTTAATATTCAAAGATTAAGTTTCTAAAAAAGTAATATACTGGTATAGAAACTTAATCTTTTTTATATTTAAAACAAATACCGCATAGGATTGCGTGAAATTAAGATGTGTGATTTTATGAACGATGAAAACTTAAAAATTGGAAGGAAAATAAAGTAATGAATCATTTAAATTTATTAGCACCAGAGACATATAATATTGTATCTGAAATAGAAAAACATGCTTCAAATCAAAGTAAACAAGCAATTATTTATGAAAACGGTGTAGAAGAACCCATTAGTGTTACATACTCTGAATTAATTAAAAACGCTAATAAAGTAGGACATGTATTATTAAACCATGGACTAAAAAAAGGCGATAAAGTGTTAATCATGATGCCACGTGCTATCATCACGTATGAACTTTATATTGCAGCATTAAAATTAGGTATTGCAATTATCCCAAGTTCTGAAATGTTAAGAACAAAGGATTTACAATATCGTATTACGCATGGAGAAATTAATGCAGTTATTGTATTAGCTGATTTTATAGAAGAATTTAGAGATATTGAAGAATATAACGAATTAACAAAATTTGTGATTAACGGAAATCAAGAGAATTGGATTAGTATTGAAGATGAAAAAGCAAAGCAAAGTGATAAATTAGACATAGCCAATACAACAAGAGATGATGTTGCTATTTTATCTTACACTTCTGGAACTACAGGTAATCCAAAAGCTGTTACACATTCTCATGGTTGGGGATATGCTCATATGAAAATGGCACCTGAACATTGGTTAGCTATAAAAGAAGATGACTTAGTGTGGGCAACAGCTGCACCTGGTTGGCAAAAATGGGTATGGAGTCCATTCCTATCTATTATGGGATCAGGAGCGACAGCATTTGTGTATAATGGTAAATTTAATCCTTCCCGTTATTTATCACTATTACAAAACTTTAAAATTAATGTGCTTTGCTGTACACCAACAGAATACCGTATGATGGCAAAATTAGATAACTTAGATCAATACAATTTAGATCATTTACACAGTGCAGTATCTGCAGGGGAACCATTAAATAGAGAAGTAGTTGAACAATTCCGTAAACATTTTAATTTAACAGTGCGTGACGGATATGGACAAACAGAAAGTACGTTACTAATTGGTTTCTTAAAAGATACAGAACCACGTCCTGGTTCTATGGGTAAAGCTATTCCGGGTAGTCGTGTAGCAGTTGTTGATGATGATGGAAACAAAGTGGATACAAATGTAAAAGGTAATATAGCATTACCACTTGATTTCCCTGGATTATTTAAAGGTTACTTTAAAGATGAGAAACGTACAAAAGAGGCACATGCAGGAGATTATTACATTACTGGAGATTTAGCACATATCGACGAAGATGGCTATTTCTGGTTTGAAGGTCGCCGTGACGATATTATTATTAGTTCTGGTTATACTATTGGACCTTTCGAAGTTGAAGATGCACTCACAAATCATGAAGCGGTAAAAGAATGTGCAGTTGTAGCAAGTCCACATCCAATTCGTGGCAATATTGTTAAAGCATTTATTATTTTAAAAGAGGGCTATAAACCAAGTGATGATTTAGTGAAAGAGTTACAAACTTTCTCTAAAAAAGTAGTCGCACCATATAAATATCCACGTGCGATTGAATTTGTAGAAGATTTACCAAAAACAAACTCTGGCAAAATTCGTCGTGTTGAATTACGCGATGCTGAACGCACAAAATATAACAACGCTCAAAATAAATAATCATATTCACCACACTGATAAATTAGTATGTCACTAATTTATCAGTGTTTTTTTATGATGAGAATACTGATGTATCAGATAACATGAATATTGAAAAATTGTCTATATTTAGAAAAATTAAAAATAAAGATAATTTTAATTGTATTTCACGTGTTATTATGACATACTTTTAAATAATTAGTATGACATAACAAAAATTTGAGGTGATTTATAATGACTAAATATATTTATGCGTTTGATGAAGGACAAAAATCAATGAGAGATGTATTGGGAGGTAAAGGAGCTAATCTATCTGAAATGAAACGCTTAGGTTTACCTGTACCAGATGGTTTCACCATTACCACAACAGCATGTATTGAGTATTTAAAACAAGGTAAGTCATTATCTACTGACATCAAAACAGAATTAATTGATCACTTGGCTTCATTTTCAGAGAGAACCGGAAAAATATTCTCTTCTGATACTAATTTATTACTTGTTTCTGTAAGAAGTGGTGCAAAAATTTCTATGCCAGGAATGATGGATACAATATTAAACTTGGGCTTAAATGATGAGAATGTAGAAAAATTAGCTAAAAAAACTGGGGATAAACGTTTTGCTTATGACTGTTATCGTCGTTTATTACAAATGTTTGGTGAAGTCGTATATAGTGTACCTATGCAAGCATTTGATACATATTTCGAACAGTATAAAAAACAACATCATTTTGAGAATGACGCTGCCATTAGTGCAGAGGGTTTAAAAGAAATTTGTAAGCGCTTTAAGGAAATATATGTAGAAGAAGTACATAAACCTTTCCCACAAGAGCCTTTGAAACAACTGGAAGAAGCTATAGAAGCTGTATTTAAATCTTGGGATAATGATCGTGCTCGTATTTACCGAGATTTAAATGATATTCCACATGACATCGGCACAGCAGTAAATATCCAAGAAATGGTTTTCGGTAATAGTGGAGATAATAGTGGAACAGGTGTTGCTTTTACGCGTAATCCAGTGACTGGCGAAAATAAATTATTTGGTGAATATTTACTTAATGCACAAGGAGAAGATGTTGTTGCTGGTATTCGTACACCTAAAGATATCTCAACATTACATGATCAAATGCCAGAGGTTCATCAAGCATTTGTAGATGTGACAAAACAATTAGAAAAACACTATAAAGATATGCAAGATATTGAATTTACAATTGAAAATGGACAATTATATTTACTCCAAACTCGTAATGGTAAACGTACAGCACGTGCAGCTATTCAAATTGCTGTAGATTTAGTGAATGAAGGTATTATTACTAAAAAAGAAGCAATGAAAAAAGTTGAAGTAAAATCAATTGATCAACTGTTGCATCCTAATTTCGATGAGTCTTCATTAAAAGAAGCAACAGTTGTATCTAAAATGGGATTACCTGCGAGTCCAGGTGCTGCAACAGGTCAAATTGTATTTACTGCTGAAGAGGCGAAAGCACAATCAGATCAAGGTAAAAAAGTGATCTTGATGAGACCAGAAACGTCTCCTGAAGATATTGAAGGTATGATTGCAAGTGAAGCGATTGTAACCACACATGGTGGCATGACGTCTCATGCAGCAGTTGTAGCTCGTGGAATGGGTAAATGTTGTGTGACAGGATGTTCTGATTTAGAAATTAATACGAGTGCTAAGACGGTATACTATGGCAATCAAACACTACATGAAGGAGATATGGTTTCAGTTGATGGTTCAGAAGGTGACATTTATTTAGGTGAGATTAAAACAGTCAATGCTGAGCATAGCGAGTCATTCAATCAATTTATGGAGTGGTCAGAAAAGACAGCTCGTTTAAAAGTACGTATGAATGCAGAAACACCTCAAGATATTAAAGTGGGTTACCAATTTGGTGCTAAAGGCATCGGATTAGTACGTACAGAGCATATGTTCTTTGGGGCTGAGCGACTAGTAGAGATGAGACGTTTCATCTTATCATCCTCTCGTGAAGACCGTCTCGAAGCACTTAATCATATTAAACAATATCAAGTAGAAGACTTTAAAGAAATTTTTAAATTATCAGGTGAACATCCTACAATAGTACGTTTACTTGATCCGCCATTGCATGAGTTCTTACCACATTCTGAAGAGGATATTGCGAATGTTGCGAAGCAATTAAATATTTCAAAGGAAACATTAGATAAACGCATTGTGGATTTAAACGAAGTGAATCCAATGCTTGGACATCGTGGTTGTCGTTTAGCCATCACATACCCTGAGTTATATGAAATGCAAGTAGAAGCGATTATTGAAAGTGTATTTAAATTAAAAGAAGAAGGCATTCAGTGTAAACCAGAAATTATGATTCCGTTAGTGTCTACAGTCGAAGAATTTACTACTTTAAAAGAAAACCTTGTTAAGACTATTGATCAATTAGAAAAACAACATCAAGAAAGCGTAGATTACTCAATGGGAACAATGATCGAAACGCCTCGTGCATGTCTTATTTCAGACGAATTAGCAAAATATTGTGATTTCTTCAGCTTTGGTACGAACGATTTAACACAATTGTCATTTGGTTTTTCTAGAGATGATGCAGGGAAGTTTATAAATGTGTATACTGAAAGAAATATATTGAAACTTGACCCGTTCCAAACATTAGATGAAGATGGCGTTGGAAAACTAATTGAAATGGCAGTTAAACAGGCAAAGAAAGTGAACGAAAATATTAAGATTGGTGTATGTGGTGAATTAGGTGGAGATGCAAAATCTATTCATTATTTCAATCACTTACCAATTGATTATGTATCATGTTCACCATTCCGAATTCCAGGAGCAATTTTAGCGACTGCTCAGAGTCAAGTGGAGGAAAGTGAGTAATCAAAAATGAATGAAGTCGAGTCACAAGCACATAATTTAAAATTATTTATTGTTTCAGATTCAATTGGAGAAACTGCTCAACGTATGATTCATGCAACTTTAACCCAGTTTCCAGATTTAAATAATGTAGAAATAAAAAAATTTCCTTATATTAAAGATGAGGAAGAATTTTTAAATATATTAAATTTAGCGAAAGAACACCACGCAATAGTAGCTACGACATTAGTAAGTGAATCATTTAATGCACTTGGTCACGAATTTGCTAGAGAACATCATATCCCATATGTAGATTATATGTCTGATTTAATTAGCATTATTGAACACGTGACAGGTGAAAAACCATTGATGGAAAGTGGTGCGTTAAGAAAGTTAAATGAAGCTTATTTTAAGCGTATTGAAGCGATTGAATATTCAGTTAAATATGATGATGGTAAGCATTTTTCTGATATAGGCGAAGCGGATGCGTTGATTGTAGGGGTATCACGTACTTCAAAGACACCATTAAGTATGTATTTAGCGAATAAAGGCTACAAAATAGCAAACATTCCTTTAGTACCTGAAGTTAGTATTCCAGACAGTGTTTTTAAGCAAAAAGGGTTACAAGTATTTGGATTAACTGCAAGTCCACAGTATATTGCAAATATACGAAAAAGTCGTGCTGAAACATTAGGTTTGTCGAAAGAGTCTCAATATAATAATTTAAATCGTATAAAAGAAGAACTCAGTTATGCAGAAGAAGTATTTAAAAAATTAAATGCTACAGTGATTAATACTGAGTATAAATCAATTGAAGAATCAGCTTTTTATATTGAAAAGTTTTTACAAAATAATAAATAATCATTATATAAGGTTGTAAGTAAATCATTAAGTGATTGTAATGACATCATGTTATAATAAAACTTTGATCATTCAACTATTCTTACTATTTAACTTATATTGATAAATTTTTTGCTTAATTTAATGATAATGAATTCATTAATTCGAATATTTAAGTTTTTCTGATTTACAATTGACTATATTTGTTTTAACATAGTAATGAAAGACTTAACACATTACTAAAACAATATATTGATTACTAGATATTAGGGAAACAAGAGCAACAGGTAATTATAATATATTGTGAAACATAATTTTTGGAGAGGTGTACAAACATGACAGAATCAAAAGATATGATTATTGTCGGTGCTGGTGTAATTAGTACAACAGTTGCATCTATGTTCAATGAACTTGTACCTAACTGGAACATCGATCTTTATGAACGTTTAGATCGTCCAGGTATCGAAAGTTCAAATGAACGTAACAATGCTGGTACTGGTCACGCTGCATTATGTGAATTAAACTATACTGTAAGACAACCAGATGGTACGATTGACATTGAAAAAGCAAAAGAAATTAACGAACAATTTGAAATTTCTAAACAATTTTGGGGTCATTTAGTAGAATCAGGACAAATTAAAGATCCTAGAGATTTCATTCATCCTTTACCACATATCAGTTTCGTACGTGGTAAAAACAACGTTCAATTCTTAAAAGAACGTTACGAAAAAATGAAAGATTTCCCTATGTTCGATGATATCGAATACACTGAAGACATCGAAGTAATGAGAAAATGGATTCCATTAATGATGCAAGGTCGTTTCGATGATGGCTTAATGGCTGCTAGTAAAATCGACGAAGGTACTGACGTTAACTACGGTGAATTAACTCGTAAAATGGCACATAACTTACAAAACGACGATTCAAACGTAAACGTCAACTATAATCATGAAGTACAAGACTTCAAACGTTTATCTAACGGTAAATGGCAAGTTAAAATTAAAGATTTAGCTAACAATAAAGTCTTTACTAAAGAAGCTGACCATGTATTCATCGGTGCTGGTGGTGGATCTATTCCATTATTACAAAAAACTGGTATCGAAGAAGGTAAACATATCGGTGGTTTCCCAATCATTGGTCAATTTATCGCTTGTACAAATCCAGAAGTTATCGAACAACATGATGCGAAAGTTTATGGTAAAGAGCCACCTGGCACACCACCAATGACTGTTCCTCACTTAGATACTCGTTATATCGATGGTGAAAGAACATTATTATTCGGACCATTCGCAAATGTTGGCCCTAAATTCTTAATTCACGGTTCTAACTTAGATTTATTCAAATCAGTTAAACCACACAATATCACTACGTTATTAGCTGCAGCAGTTAAGAATATGTCATTACTTAAATATTCATTTGACCAAATCATCATGACTAAAGAAGGTTGTATGAACCACTTACGTACGTTCTACCCTGAAGCTCGTGATGAAGATTGGCAAGTATATACTGCTGGTACACGTGTACAAGTTATTAAAGATGATGAAAAAGAAGGTAAAGGATTCATCCAATTCGGTACAGAAGTGGTTGACTCTAAAGACCACTCTATCATTGCTTTACTTGGTGAATCACCAGGGGCTTCTACATCAGTTTCAGTAGCGTTAGAAGTTATCGAAAGAAACTTCGAACAATATTTAGATGAATGGAAACCAAAAATCAAAAAAATGATTCCTTCATATGGTGAATCATTAATTCATGATGTTGACTTAATGAGAAAAACTCGTCGTTTAACATCTAAACAATTAGAATTAGGTTTCTATGAAAATACTAATGCTAAATAAGAAAAATTAGAAAACTGTTAACAGAACATCACGTTCTGTTAACAGTTTTTTTATTAAATAAATTTAATGGTTATAACTGCTTAAAAACATGAAAAAAGTGATGAGCACGTGACTCATCACTTTTAAATAAAAATCTGACTATTAATTTTTATTTACTGAAGCATCGTAGATTGAATCTACTGCATCGCCTAAAGCTTTATCAAATTCTTCTTTTGATTGGCCTGCACGTAAATCACTTGCTAATGCACGTGAGAAGCTTGCAATTAATTCATCATTGTCTTTTAATAATTTGTTTGCTTCGTCTCTGCTGTAGCCACCAGATAATACAACAACACGAACAACATTTGGATGATCAGCTAATTCTTTGTATAAGTTAGCTTTAGTAGGGATAGTTAATTTTAGCATTACTAATTGATCATCATTTAAAGAATCTAAGCCTTTTTTAAGTTCAGCTTTTAATACTTCTTCGATTTCAGCTTTGTCTTTAGCGTTAATGTTTACTTCAGGTTCAATGATAGGTACTAAACCTTTAGCAATGATTTTTTTAGCAATTTCAAATTGTTGTTCAACAACGTCTTTGATACCTTGTTCATTTAATTCTAAGATGTTAGAACGCATTTTAGTACCGAAGATATGACGTTCAACTGCACGGTCTAAAGTTTCATCTAAGTTGTCGATAGGTTTCATTAATTGGACACCATTTTGCTCTTCAGCTAAACCTTTGTCGACTTTTAAGAAAGGAACGACACCTTTATCAGCTAAGTAGTCACCAGTATATTTACCTTCAACTTCACGATCCATAGTTTGTTCAAATAGAATCGCACCTAAAATTTTATCTGAAGTAAATGAAGGTGAAGTGACAACACGTGTACGCATATCATGTACAAGTTGGAACATTTCGTCATCATTGCTGTATTGATCTTCGTTTACACCATATTCTTTTAATGCTTTTGGAGTACTACCACCACTTTGGTCTAATGCAGCGATGAATCCTTTCCCATGACTTACTTTTTCTAATTGTTCTTTATTCATTATGCCTTTCACTCCTTTAATAAACTTTCAATATCATTATCGTAAAAAATAATAATATTCTCAAGTATAAAGTAATTAATTATTGAAATTTCTTAATTAACAATTTACAATTTTATGAAATTACCGTATTTATACATTTAATGTAAACATTCAAACATATTCAAAGGGGATTGTTATGAAACAACGTATATTAATTATTGGTAGCCCTGGTTCTGGAAAATCAACATTGGCATATCAACTACATTTAAAATATCAACTGCCACTTTACCATATTGATCAAATTCAATGGCTTAATAATAAAAACGTCATTACTTTTGAAGAATTAAAACAAAAACTTGAATCTATTGTAGTAAAAGAGGAATGGATTATTGATGGAAATTATTCTAGTACACTTAGTATGAGATTAAAATATGCAACTAAAGTCATATGGATTAAAGAACCAAGAGTAAAATGTATACTTAGAGTAATCAAGCGTTACATATATTCACTATTTAACAGAGAACATATCGGAGGAAATCCTAAAACATTAAGTTTTGAATTTATTAAGTATATTTGGGATTTTCCTAAAAATAATGAGCAATTTATCATGCAACAAATGAAAAGATCAATACCAAATGTTCAGTGGATCATCGATGATTCTAAAGCATTATCTTTACGTTTTCTTTAAAATTTTAATATATGTAAATATTAAATAGAATATTTTATAAAACTTTAGTGTATCGTATATTTTTTGTTAAAATATGCTATTCTAAAGTAAGTTAAGTTCTTATTAATTGAAGTTAGTCTTTATTTTTAAATCGTTTATATATGATAACTAAGTTCTTAATTAATACTTATATACTTTCTTGGAGGAACAGTAATGAAGAAAAATAAAATTTTTGCTGTATTAACAACAAGTGCTCTATTATTGGCGGCTTGTAGTAATGGAGATAATGCATCTGATAGTGGACAAAAAGATGGAAATCAGAAAAATGAGCAATCTAGTAATAAAAGTGGTAATAGTCAAAGTGATGCATTGAAAAAGAATAATGATAAAAATACAAATGAAAATAAAGTAGAGTATCCTAAAGATGGTGTTAAAGGGATTTATGTAACAAGTAATTCTACACAGGGTAAAAAAATGGATGAGTTAGTTAAATTCATCAAAGATTCTAATTTAAATACCATGGTTATCGATGTGAAAGATGATACAGGTAACATTACTATGAAATTAAATACTGGCAATAAACAAGTGGATAAAAATACGCTTGATATTGTAGATGGTAAAAAATTATTAAAAAAACTGCATGATAATAATATTTACCCAATTGCACGTATTGTAACATTTAAAGATACAAAATTAGCAAATGAACACCCTGAATGGACATTCAAAAATAGTGATGGTTCTGTTTGGACAAATGGTAAAGGGGATAGCTTTGTTAATCCATTTATGAAGGAAGTATGGAAGTATGATATTGATGTTGCAAAAGCAGCTGCAAAAGCCGGCTTCCAAGATATTCAATTTGACTATGTACGCTTCCCAGAAGGATTTGAAAATCAAGCAGATAGCTTAACTTATAATAAAGGTGAATATAAAAATAGTCAGATGAGTTCAGGCGATCAACGTGTGGATACAATTACTAAATTCTTAGAATACGCAAATAAAGAATTAAAACCAATGGGAGTTAATGTGTCAGCTGATGTATTTGGTTATTCTGCATTAGTTGAAAATGCACCTGGTATTGGTCAAAGCTTCCCTAAAATTTCTAAAAATGTAGATGCCATTTCATCAATGATTTATCCATCTCATTGGAGTAATGGAGATTTCGGTTTACAAGCACCAGATACTGAGCCATATAAAACAGTTAATCGCTATATTCAAAAAGAAAATAGTTTATTAGATACATTAGGTAAAGATAAGCCTATTTCAAGACCATGGATTCAAGACTTTACCGCTTCATATTTAGGGGCTGGTAATTATATTGATTATGATGCAAAAGCGATATCTGAAGAAGTTCAAGCTTTAAAAGATAACGGTGTGAATGAGTTCTTATTATGGAATGCAGGTAATGATTATACAGAAGGTGTTAATTATAATCCAAAAAAAGGCAATGCTAAAGAACAAGACCCTGAAGGTGTAGAACAAACTAAAAACAAAGATGATCAACATTCTGATAGTCAAGATAATGAACAAGCGGATAATAAAAATAAATAATATAGAGACAGTTTCTTGTATATTAATTTAGTATGGAAATGATTTATCTTGTAGAACTATTTAAACGAAATCATGATTAAACAAAAGGAGTGAGTCAGAATTCATTTTGAATTTGTTGACTCACTCCTTTTTTATTTATTAAAAATGTTTAGTAGATCAATAAGAATGACTATGATGTTTTCGTTTAAGTAATAATGAAGTTCCCATAACTAATAGAAGTGAGGCTAAAAGTTGAGTTGAGTGTTGTTGTGTATCGTCTCCAGTACTTGGGAGTGTTTTAACAGAAGATTGTGATGTTTGAGTATTTTTAAGTGACTTAGAGGATGGCACCTCAGAAGAAGCAACTGTTCCTACATAATAACGATTGAGTTCACGTGCACAATCAACAGAATTAACTTGTTTATCATTAGAAGAGGAAGGTGTTTTAGCAGCTTTAGCGATACCTGATTCTGCATGAATACGTGTATCTTGAAGTTGATTAAAGTCACTATATGTACCATTTTTGTACTCAACTTCGCCATTTTTATAAACTTTATACATTCCACTGCCTTCATTTAATCTATTATGACTTATAATTTCAAAGTATGCGCCTTTGTCAACAGTACGACCAAGTCGTTGTAGATTTGGATTACCTCCACTATTAGATAATGCATCTGTAGCAATTTGTTTAGCGTTTTCTTTAGTCACTAAGTCAGCAGTATGTGCTTCTACAGATTGAGTCGTTGTAAGTAGCATTGTACTTGTTAAAAGTGTAGATGCGATGAAAGATACTTTCTTCATAATGAAAACCCCATTTCATTCATGATCAATTACAACTAGAGTGTAGCATTTGAATAGATCAGAAACAGGGTTTTAAAAAAAATCATAATAAATCTTTAACTTAACTTAAAGAATAAATGTTTTGTAAACATTAAATCAATATTTATCACATGATTTATATAAGGTATTAATATTTCTTTTTAGAAAAATATGAAATGGAACAAGCCATTAAAATCATAAAAATAATATGAGCAATCATCCATAAACCGTATTCTGTCCAGTTAAAGTGAAAGAATGAACGCTTTGCCATAGCGATGAGTGACGGATAAAGAGAGGCAAAAACAATCATTAATAAGACATAACTTAGTTTATATAATGGTTTAAAGACATGATAAATAAGTAAGAAAATAAAATATATTAACCATCCTATAAAAATATGAATGGCTAGTTCTAATAATAATGGCGTTTTGCTTGGATCAATTAAGAAATCAATATTAATTAACAATAAAGTAAGATGAGTCGATTGAACTAAGCCATCCATTATAGCCATTGTAATTAATAAGATAATACTTATAACTAACGCACTAAGACAATGATAAAAATAACGGATCATAATTTTCCCTCCTTCTTATATACATAGTATAAGAATATTCCCTGAAATATTTGGTTTAACACTTTTTAAATTTTTAGAATATTAAAAAAACATATTGACCAAAGTTTAAATCAATGATAAGTTATTAATAATTCAATAATCTATTAACTCTTATCAAGAGTGGTGGAGGGATGTGCCCTACGAAACCCAGCAACCGTCATTGTATGACATGGTGCTAATTCACATAAAGTTAATCATACTTTAGAAGATGAGAGAAAGTGTATCGATGCTTTCTCTTAATAGTAGAAAGTATTTTTTTATGTCTTTACATATCTAGTAAGAGTAAATGAGAGTTGAAAATTTATAAAAAGGTGTCAATACATATGAAAAAATTAATAGGTATGATCAGTATTGCATTAGTAATTATTACGCTAACGGCTTGTGGAAATCAGAAAGAAGATAATAAAAAAATTACCGTAGCAGCGTCGCCAGCACCTCATGGTGATGTGTTGAAAAAAGCTAAAGAAGAAATGAAGAAAAAAGGATATGATCTAGAAGTCAAAGAAGTTAATGATTATAAGGTGCCTAATAAATTATTAGATAAAGGCGATGTTGATGCGAACTTCTTCCAACACGTTCCATACTTGAATGCTGAAAAGAAAAGTCATGGTTATAAAATTGAAGAATTAGGTAAAGTGTTTACAACGCCTATGGGTGTATATAGTAAAAAATATAAAAATTTAAAAGACATTCCAGATGGATCGACGATTTACGTTTCTAATAATCCTGCAGAAGAAGGACGTTTTCTATCTTTCTTTGTTAATGAAGGATTAATTAAATTAAAAAAAGGCGTTAAAATTGAAAATGCAAAATTTGAAGATATTGCTGAAAATAAAAAACACTTGAAATTTAACCATCAACAAGGGGCAGAGTTTTTACCAAAAACATATGAGAATGGTGAAGGAGCTGCAGTAATTATAAATTCAAACTATGCGCTTGATAATGGTTTAAAACCGTCTAAAGATGCTATTGTTATGGAAGGTGAATCATCACCATTTGCGAATACGATTGCTGTTCAAGAAGGTCATAAAAATGATGAAAAATTCCAAACATTATTAAAAGTTATGCAATCTAAAGAAATCAAAGCGTATATTAAAAAAGAATATGGTGATGATGTTATTCCATACGAAAACAAATAAATCATAAAAGAGGCTGGGACATAAAGTATCTGGATAAGTGA
>NZ_KV826309.1:0-48501 GCF_001835895.1 Staphylococcus sp. HMSC034C12
TTTTATTAAGTTCCCGTTTAAGGGGGTCAGTACCATAATCATCTGTGTTTTTATTTAAAATTGATTTTGAATGTTGTGAATTTATTAAGTTCACTATCTACAGAAATGTAACCTCCATATTGACTCACAATCTTTTCGGCAATTGAAAGCCCTAAGCCATTACCACCTTGGCTTCTTGCTCTAGATTTATCTACTCTATAGAAACGATCGAAAATAAATTCTTGATCTTCTTTTGGTATGCCTAAGCCATGATCGGTAATTTCAATACTTATTTGTTTATTACGCAATTGTGTTTTAATACATATATGCTTTCTCTCTTTATCATATTTCATAGCATTGTCTATAAAAATTAAGATTAATTGTTCAAATTGATGACGATTAATTTGTAAAACTAAAGGTTTTTGTTCTAATTCAATCTCAAATAGATAATCTGGATGCAATTGTTGAAGTGCCTTAATTCGTGATTGAATTTCTTCATTGATATCAACGTCCTCTTTTTCTAAGGATTGCATATTTACTTTATCTTTGGTTAATAATAATAATTCTTCTACTAGCTTTGTAATTCGATTCATTTCTTCTAGTGAAATATTTAAAGACTCTTCTAAAATAGCAGGATCTTTCTTACCCCAGCGTTTAATTAAATTTAAATGGCCTTGAATGATTTGAAGTGGTGTTCTTAACTCATGAGAAGCATCTTCAACAAATTGTCTTTGTTGATTAAAAGAGGCTTCAATTTGATACATCATTTCGTTGAAAGTTTCTATTAAATTGTCTGTTTCTTCATAACTTGTATCAAGTTCTAATTTATTTTGAAAACCATCGCGTCGTATTTGATTCATTTTATTAGACATTGTTACTAGCGGTTTTGTAATATTTTTAGAAATGAAATAGCTAATACATGCAGTAATCACTGTAGCAAGTAGACCAAAAACAACAGCAATAATATAAAGTGATTTTACTAAGTTGTTATAATGCTCAAGAGAATGAATGAGTACGCTATAACCTTTAAAGTTTGGACTATGAAGTGGTTCAGTAATAACTAAATACTCTTTTCCATTATTTCGCATTACTTGAATTCGATCGGTCTTTTGTAAATTATTATTAGGTATAAACTGAATCGTACTTTCATTAGATGATTTCATTATTCTTTGACCTGTATGATTGTAAATAATGACTTCTTCATAATTTTCTAATGAAGCACTTAAATCTAATATCGATATATTATTAATCGGACGCGTTTGAATTAAATTGACAATATCACTTAAACTATGTTCTGCTTCATCCACTTCTCCTTCTCTTAAAGTATCTTTTAAGAAGAATATAATAATAAGACAAAATAAAATAATTGTCGTAAACATAATCAATGTAGTGATAGTCATCCATTTATATTGTAATGTATGATTTTTCATTATCGAATCACGTATCCTACACCACGAACAGTTTCAATGACTTTTTCTTTATTGAAAGGTTTCAATTTATTTCTTAAATATCTGATGTATACATCAACCACATTCGTTTCTACTTCACTATTATATCCCCATACATGATTTAAAATTTGTTCACGTTGTAGTACGTGATTGCGATTCGTTGCTAATAGATACAATAAATCATATTCAGTTTTAGTAAAATCTAATTGCTTACCATCAACAGTTACTTTAAATGCATCAATATCTATTCTGATACCATTAATATCGATAATATCCTTATGAGGCTGACGACGTAATACAGCACGAATTCTTGCAAAAAGCTCCTCAATTTCAAAGGGCTTTACTATATAGTCATCTGCACCATAATCTAATCCAGTCACTTTATCGTAAGTATCACTTTTAGCAGTGATGATAATAATTGGTGTTGATTGCACTTGGCGTACACGTCTACAAATTTCTAGGCCATTTATATTTGGTAACATTAAATCTAAAATAATCAAATCAAAATCGTTATTTAATGCTTTTTCTAAACCAGGTTCCCCATCATATTCGATGTCCACCTTATAACCCTCATGTGTTAATTCTAATTCAAGAAATCTGGCTAAATTTTGTTCATCTTCGACGATTAAAATATTAGTCATTTTTTCAGACACCTCTTTTTTAATAAACGTATGACTTCTCATAACATAACCAATATTCTATCACAAAAATTATTTGTTAATAGAATGAATAAAATAAAAGTAAGATTTTAATTGACAATCGTTATCAATAAGTTATAATATTAATTGAAAATGATTATCAATTAAATCTAAGTTTCCCCCATAATTTAAAATACTTAGAATTATAATCATTTTCAAGCCATTCCCCCTTTAATTTATATGTCCGTAAATACTAATAAACGTTCGTTTTAAAACGAGACGTAAATAATAAATAAGTGCGCCAAATAAGGCGCACTTATTTATTATTTATAAGGTTGTAGGCTCATGTAATCCTTTTAATACTAAAGTTGAAAGAACGATACAGAAAGCACCTCCAATGATTCCTGCAATAATATCAGTTGGATAATGCACGCCTAAATAAACTCTTGAAATAGAAATGAGTAAAATAAGTGCCGCACATAGTCCAATAATGACGCCTTTTGTACTTCCTGATGCTCTACGCTGAGCAATATACATTGCACTTCCAAAAAATGAAGTCGAACCCATTGCATGTCCACTAGGAAAACTAAATCCAGAAATATCAATTAAACGTAGTAATGTTGGACGTTCACGATCAAAAATATTTTTTAGTAAGGGATTTAATATACTTGATAGTGACATTGTGATAACAAAAAATAAAGCTTCAATTTTGTAACGTTTAAGCATTAAATAAGCAACAAGCATTAATGACAAACAAACCATTGCCCATACTTCTCCAATTTTTGTTGCACCTAATAAAATAGATGTAGTAATAAAACTCTCCGATGCATAAATAAATTCATATACTTCATTATCAATCCATTTGCCTAAACGTGATTCATGGAAAAATGCAATGATGCCAAAGATTAATGTAAAAACAATGAGCAATGTAATGCGTTTCGTTCTATTCATCAATTGGTCCTCCTATATTAAAGCGCGTCGTTCAAGATTTTATTAAATAAGTCTTCTTTAGTATAACTTTCTTTATAAGATTCCATTTGATGAGTAATATCAGTACGGTGAGATTCAATTTGTTTTAATTGTTCGAGTAATTTGAATTGTGTAAGTTGATCTTCTGGAATCATTTTTCCATATCCTTTGGATTCAAAATATTTAGCATTGTCAATTTGATCCCCTCTAGATTGATCAAGTCCTAGTGGTATGAGCAACATTGGGATTCTTAAAGTCAAGAATTCATAGATAGCATTAGAACCTGCACGACTTACGACTGTGTCTGTAATAGATAATAAATGCGTTAATTCTTCTTTAACAAATTCATATTGAATATATCCTTTTTGTTTATAAGACTCATCTACTAATCCATGCCCTGTTAAATGAATGATTTGATAATCATGTAGTAAAGCTTCAAGATTTTCTCTAATAATATCATTTAATTTTTTACTACCTAGGCTACCACCCATAACAAGTAATACTTTTTTATCTGAATCAAACCCTGTTATTTCATAACCTTTTTGTTGATTACCTTCTTTTAAATCTTCTCTAATGGTTGCCCCTACAAAATCAGCTTTATCTTTAGGTAGATATTTAAGTGTATCTTCAAATGTTGTATATATTTTTTTTGAAAATTTTAAAGATATTTTGTTTGCTAAACCAGGAGTTAAATCTGATTCATGAATAATAGTAGGAATATTCAATGAACGTGCTGCTATAACAACAGGAACAGAAACAAATCCCCCCTTAGAAAATAATAAATCAGGCTTTTCTTTTTTTAGAACGCGACGGGCATCTAAGATACCTTTTAATACTTTAAAAACATCTTTTGCATTTTCAAATGATAAATAACGACGTAATTTACCACTTGAAATTGGGTAATATTTAATATTCGAAAGTTGTGATTCAATCATTTCTCGTTCAATTCCGTTTTTAGAACCAATATAAAAAACTTGATGTCCTTTTTCTAATGCAGTTGGAATTAAACTTAAGTTCACAGACACATGGCCTACTGTGCCGCCTCCGGTAAACGCAATTTTAGACATGATTATTAACCTCTATTCTTATATGTTTTTATAATATGCATAGAATGGTGCGCCTCTATCGAATGGATGATAGTCAATTTCTGTTTCTCCTACTTTTTGGAAACCAAATTTCTCGAATAAACCTTGAGCGGGTTTATTTAATGCAAAAGTATCTGTCAGAATCACATGGATATGATGTTCTTCTGCTAATTTAACTGCAAAATCAAATAATTGAGTTGCTGCACCTTTATAATCTTTAGAACCAGCTAATCTATGAATAACATAAGCGTTATTTCTATCAACTGGCCATTCTAAATCATCATACCACTCTGATTGTTGTTGGTCGACAACAATAAATCCATAAATAGTGTTATTTTCTTCTAAAACATATAACGTCTCTGTATCAATATCTTCCTTAAAATGTTCAGTAGCTGGGTATTTATCGTCCCACTGATTATTCCCAAATGATTTCATTAAATCTTTTGCTTCTGACACTAATGTTTCGATTTGATTAATATCTTCATGTTTACCTAGTCTAATCATATAATAGTTATTCCTTTCTATTTTATTAATTTTAATAATTTGTCTAAGACTGTGTCTTCTTTATTTGATTTTTCAACTAATAATTGAGTGAATTTTTCATTTGTTTTGGTGTCAAATTTTCCCGTTTCAGATAGTTGATTATCTGATTGGAATAGTTTAATAGCATTAGCTAATTGATTATCAAATTGGTTTGATTCATCTCCGTTATAATAACCTAAAGCATCTAAACCAATTTTTATCGATTTAACGTTTTTATTATTATCGCCAACAGAATATGTTTTATCAGACGGAATAACACTTAATGATTGATACTTAGGAGAATCAATTGTAACATCTGGTCTAATACCTTTTCCATGAATATAATGATCATCAGGTGTTAACCATTTCATTTGTGTATATTTTAATAATGACCCATCTTTAAGTTCTCGTGTGGTTTGAACGATTCCTTTACCAAATGTTTTTGAACCATACACTTTAGCTTTATGGTGATCTTTCATTGCCCCTGTAAAGACCTCTGACGCACTTGCGGAACCTTCATTTACTAAAATACTCACTTTCATATCTTTAACATCTTTTAAAGCATCATTTGAAGTTTTAATTGCTTCTTTATCATTGCCTTTTTCAAGTTGAACAACAGTTTGACCTTTATCAATAAAAATATTAGCCATTTTAACTGCTTCATCTAATAATCCCCCTGGATTATTACGCAAGTCTAAGATGATATTTCGAACACCAGCATCATGAGCTTTTATAATTGCAGATTTTAATTCACCCGCAGTATTTTGTTGGAATTTAGTAATCGTAAATACAGCTATGTTACCTTTTTTCTTATACTCCACACTTTTGACATGAATTTTACCACGTTTAATATTAATATCTTTTTCTTCAGAACCGCGTTTAATAGTTAACCTAACATTTGTGCCTTCTTTACCTCTTACCACTTTAACAACTTGATCTAAAGGTTTACCTACTACAGACTTACCATTAACTTTTGTGACAACATCTTTAGGTTGAAGGCCAGCTTTTTCAGCAGGAGAATCTTTCATAGGACTTGTAATCATAATATCTTTATTTTTCTTTTGCATTTCTGCACCAATACCTACAAAATCTCCAGATACATCTTCATTAAAGCTCTTTGTTTCAGACTTTGTCATGTATTCAGAATATGGGTCTTTTAATTCTTTTACCATACCATTAATTGCAGCTTCAGAAAGTTTACTTGAGTTTTGTTTTTTGTAATAGTCTGTATCTAACGTTTTATATGCAAATTCTATTTTTTTCATTTCTTGACGCTCTTCTTTAGTTAAACCACTTAACTTATGACTGATTCCTATCGTTGCAAATACAGCTATAATTGTTGTAATGATAATAACACTTAATAAAATTAAGATAAACTGCCATATTTTCAAATGCATCTTTTTTTTAGGAGATGCATGTCTTTTTTCATCTGATTGTCCGTCATGGTGCTCCTCAGAATGATTATTCATAAAATCACTTCCTCTAATTACATCTTGTCTCTTATCATTTTATATAAAGACATACCTAGTATGTCTTTATTTTTAAGCAAACGCAAATTATAAGAAATTGTATTCTTAATTAGATAAAAATAAAAAGAGTGGCATATAAATCTAAAATTAAGATTTTATAACACCACTCCATATCATATTTAGACATAAAATGAATTTAAATTAGAATTTTAACCATTCTGTATATTCTTCATATAAATCATCAAATACGGACATAGGTAACGTAATGTCACTTTGCATTTCGATATAGTCTGATAATACGTTGAAGTCACTTTCATGTTTTGGAAACGATAAGTCATTGAAAATGTCTTCGGCTAATTCACCTTTATCATCTTTACGTCCTCTAGCCGTTAAGGCAAATTGATAAAATGAATGATCTTTCATTAGCTCATTGTCACATCGACAACTTTAGTTTCGCCTTTAATAACAGCTTTAACATCATCGAGTGAAATAGATTCTGTTTGATCAGAATTTGTAATAATAATAGGTGAAATAACTGATTTGGCATTATTTCTAATAAATTCTAAATCGAATTTGAGTAAAGGGTCGCCTACTTGTACTGTGTCACCACTGCTAACCAGTACATTAAATCCTTCTCCGTCTAACTGAACAGTATCTAATCCAATGTGTACTAAAATTTCAAGACCATTTTTAGTTTTTAAACCAATTGCATGTTTTGTTGGAAAAACATTATCAACTTTTCCAGCAACTGGGGAAACTACCTCACCTTCAGTAGGATTAATACCGAAACCTTCACCCATCATTTTTTGGGCAAATACAGGATCTGGTATATCTTCAATTTTGACATATTCACCTGTTAATGGTGCATATAGTTGAGTTTCCTTATTGACTTCTTTATCTTTACCAAATAATTTTTTAAACATTATTCATCGCTCCTATTTATTAAAATGTTGTATCAAATCGCCATATCCTAATTCTTCTAATTTTTCGTATGGAATAAATTGAATAGCTGCAGAATTAATACAATAACGCAATCCGCCACTTTCTTTTGGGCCATCATTGAATACGTGACCTAAATGACTGTTAGCATCTTCTGATCTAACTTCAGTTCGAATCATACCAAATGATTTATCTACGAGTTCAACAATTTCATCATCGTCTAATGCTTTTGAGAAACTTGGCCAACCACAATCAGATTCAAATTTCTCTTCAGAAGTAAATAAAGGCTTACCAGAAATTTTATCTATGTATATTCCTTTGTCAAAATGATTCCAATATTCATTTTGAAAAGGAGGTTCTGTACCATTTTCTTGAGTAACGAGATACTCCATATCATTTAATTCGCTTTTATCTTTTTTAATCATTTTGAGACCCCCAATGTGATTCTATAAATGCTTTTCTACCAGAACCGCGTTGATATTGCTCATAATGCATAGGATTTTTTTTATAATAGTCTTGATGGTAATCTTCCGCTGGATAAAAGTTTTTGTAAGGAAGAACTGGTGTGATGATTGGTTTTTTAAAAATACCTTCTTCATTTAGTTGTTGGATTTTTAATTCAGCAGCTTTTTTTTGTTGTTCATCATGATAAAATATTGCTGGTTCATAGCTTTCGCCTCTATCAAAAAATTGCCCTTTATTATCTGTCGGGTCAAATAGTTTAAAGTAAACATCCAAAATATTTTCAAATGACGTAATATCTGGATTATAAGTAATTTGAACTGCTTCTCTATGACCAGTTTGATTTGAACATACTTGTTCATACGTTGGATTTTCTATATTTCCGCCACTATAACCTGATACGACATCTTCAATACCTGGGTAAGATGTAAAAGGTTTAACCATACACCAGAAACATCCTCCTGCTAAAGTTGCATATGCCATTATATTACCTCCTCTATCTTTCTTTAAATTTACGATATAATGATATGAAATTAAAGTAATTAACTCAGAGATCAATAACTTAAGTCACCTATTATTATCTATTATCCTCTAACTACGACAAGACCGATAGCGCCTTGACCAGTGTGTGTAGAAATGACTGGTGTCGTTACATTAACATCATAATTTTGTTGTCCAAATGCTTCATTAAATTGATGTTTTACTTTTTCAATGAATTCAATCGTATTTGCATGTGCAATACCAATCGATTGAATAGTATGATTTTCAATAAATTTAGCAATTTCTTTTTTTAGATATTGAATACTAGAGTTTTGTGTACGAGAATTATGTACGATTTCTAAATATCCCTCTCTAAGTGTTCCTATCGGTTTTATTTTCATAATATTTCCGATTAAACCTTTTGTTTTACTGATGCGTCCACCTTTAATTAATTGATTGAGTTGGCCAATAACAACAAATAGTTTAATATTTTTCTGCAATTCTGAAATATGTTTAATAATTTCTGCACTTGAAAGATTAGTGTTTACAAGTTCTACTAAACGTTGAATTTGGTATGCTAATCCAAAAGAAATTGATTTTGAATCAATCACATTTACTTTTGCTTCAATCATATTGCTCGCTTGTAAAGCAGTCTGATATGTTCCACTTAATCCTGAAGACATATGAATGCTAAAGATTTCTACATCGTCATTGTCTTTATCAAGTTGTTCATATAATTCAATAAATTTACCAATTGATGGCTGACTCGTTTTAACGTCAGCGTCTTCTTCAATACGTTTAATGTACTCCTCGGATGAGATATCTACTTGATCTACAAATGATTCTTTATCAATGGTTAAATTTAATGGAACAACATGGATGTTATGTTGATTTAAATATTCAGCTGATAAATCTGAGGTAGAGTCTGTAACGATTACTTGTTTAGTCATAATTTCTCCTGTTAATTTATTTTATTTTCGTACTAAATGTAAAAAGGTATGTGGAATAGTATTTTTTCCATCAAGTTGACCCTCTTCAGAAGATACAACCGTCCAATCTTCAAATGTATAGGGAGGGAAAAATGTATCACCTTGATGTTTTCCATCTACTACAGTGATATACATATCGTCAACTTTATCAATCATTACTTCAAATAATGTTTGGCCACCAAAAATAAATACATGACCCTCTAAGTTGTAGATATCATCAATTGTGTGAATCACTTCAACGCCATCAGGTTTAAAATTGTTATCACGAGTTAAAACTACATTTTTTCTATTTGGTAATGGTTTGCCAATGGACTCAAATGTTTTTCTACCCATTACAAGTGTATGGCCAGTTGAGAGTTGTTTTACATGTTTTAAATCATTTGGAATATGCCATGGTAGAGCATTTTTATAACCAATGACACGTTGTTGATCATGTGCCACTAAAATTGATAAGGTCATTTATCATATCCCCTTTTAGTTTATTTTTAATTAAAGATAGATTACACAGCAATGGGCGCTTTAATTGCTGGATGAGATTGATAGTCTACAAGTTCTAAATCTTCATAATTAATATCAAAGATTGAGTGTTCAGAATTTATTTTTAATGTAGGAGGTGCAAAACCTTCTCTAGAAAGTTGAGTCTTAATTGCCTCTATGTGATTAGAATAAATATGTGCATCTCCAAAAGTATGAATGAATTCTCCAACTTCTAAGTTACATTCTTTAGCAATTAAATGCGTAAGTAATGCATAACTTGCAATATTAAAAGGCACACCTAGGAAAATATCTGCACTACGTTGATAAAGTTGACAACTTAATTTGCCATCTTGTACGTAGAACTGAAACATTGTATGACATGGTGGTAATGCCATAGTATCAATTTCAGTGGGATTCCATGCTGAAACTATGTGTCTTCTCGAATTAGGGTTTGTCTTAATTTGCTGAATAACTGTTTTAAGCTGATCGAAATGATTACCATATTGATCTACCCAATCACGCCATTGCTTTCCATAGACATTTCCTAAATCACCATATTTTTTAGCAAAAGTATCATCATTCAACACTTTCTCTTTAAATTTTTTCATTTCCTGTTGATACATTTTATTGAAATTTTCATCTTCTTGAGAACGATGTCCAAAATTTGTCATATCTGGACCATGATAATCTTCAGATTGAATATATTTTTCAAAAGCCCATTCATTCCAAATATTATTATTATATTTTAATAAATACTGAATATTAGTATCTCCTTTTATAAACCACAATAACTCAGTAGCAATAAGTTTGAAAGATATTTTTTTTGTAGTGAGTAAAGGGAATCCCTTCGTTAAATCGAAGCGGATTTGATGTCCAAATTTAGAAATGGTACCTGTATGTGTTCTATCATCACGTTGATTACCAATTTCTAAAATGTCATTACATAAATCGTGATACGCCGAATCAAAAGGATTGAGCATATGTACATCTCTCCTAAATTTTATATTAATTATCATTATACTAGAAAATAGAAAGATATTGAATGAATTATATTATTTCAAAACATTTTTATATTTAAAAATCTCCAATAATAAATTATCAAACTGAGATAATTTATTATTGGAGATGCATATTAAGATAGATTAATTTAATATAATCATATTAACAATTTTCGTCGAAAGCATCTTTAATATCCATACAAATATCTTGAATATCTCTACCTTCAATATGTTCACGCGGAATAAAATGCTTTAATTCTGTACCTTTAAATAAAGCATACGAAGGGCTTGAAGGTACTTGTTGGATATAATCGCGCATTGTTTGCGTTGCTTCTTTATCTTGTCCAGCGAATACTGTGACTTTATGTGTTGGCTTTTTATCATTTTGATCAGCAACTGCTACAGCAGCAGGTCTCGCTAAACCAGCAGCACAACCACATGTAGAATTAATAACAACAAATGTTGTTTCGTCATCTTTAACATTGTTCATATAGTTTGATACATCTTCACTTGATTCTAAACTTGTAAAACCATTATCAGTTAATTCAGAACGCATTTGTTGTGCTAGTTCATGCATATATTGTTCATACGGATTCATATAAAAAACTCCTTTAATGTTTATTACGATTAGCAATTTGTTTCCATACGGAACCTAATGCTTCATCGCCATTTTCAATTCTAGAAATTGCCATTTTCACTTGAAGTTTTACTTCGTAAGCATTGTCGTTTGCATGCGCTCTTAGAGATGCTAGTTGCGCTTCGCCACCTTCTTCAAATAAAAACATTGCAGCTCTCCAACGAACAATTTTTTGTGGATCATCAAGTGCTTTTTCCATTTCTGGCAAAGCTTCTTTATAACCTAAATCACTGATACAGTCTCCAGCTGTACGTCGAATAGCTGGATGCTGATCATTTAATCCTTTATACAAATATGGCAATATTTCTTTACTTTCAATCATACCAAATAAAACAATCGCTTGACGTCTTAATGGTAACTTATTTTCATTTAGGGCTTGCTCTAAGAGTGGAATATCCTCAAGTGTTGGTGTTGGGAATTCTGTTAACATTCTGAGACGTACTTTCCAGTCTGATTCATTCAAGTACTCCTCGTATGAAACATGTTGATAAAAATGAGATGTACTTTTCGTTTGTGTAGATAAAGCTTGAACGACTAATTGTTCCAATCGACTTTTTGGATATAATGCAATGATTTCTTCATAAACTTCTTCCATAACTAGAGAAAGTTCTCCATAACGTAAACCAAGCTCTTTCCATTTTCTAAGAAAAATAACATTATCATCATCTTCTTGTGCTTTAAGCATACTATTAATAAAGATATCAGGTAGTTGTTTACGTACTTCTTCATGAGCATTTGTTAATTTAATTTGATATGGGATATTTTTAAAAGTGAGTATCTCTGCTTTCACTTCTCCATAGTGTTCATCAAACTGAGATGATTGACTAATAGTTTCCTCTTTTTGAAGTGACGCAGTAATTTGAGGTAATACCTCTTCCCAATTTGCTTTCGGATACTTATCAATAGCTAAAAAGTCAATTACATGAAATATAGATTTAACATCTTTAATTTGTAATAAGTCATTAATAAAATCAGGTTGAGATGTTTTGACTTCTGTATATGTGTTCGACTGATTATCAGCACGCTTTTCACTTAAAACGATTTTCATTGTATTTGGGCTTGGTGTTGGTTCAATTTTTAATATTTCCACTACTGTTCCTCCTAAAATTAAAATGTGTCTTCAATTTTAGGTACAAGATCATCCCAATTGGCATATTCCTCTTTATCTACTGAAATAAAATCCATGACATAAAAAACTGACTTTACTCCTTCGATATCAAATAATCGATTAATAAAATCAGGTTGCCCATCTTGAGCAGATGTATACGTATTTGATTGATTATCTTTACGTTTTTCACTTAAATTAATTTTAATCGTATTATAATTTGGTGTGTCTTCAATTGACTTTATATGCATAAAATTCCCTCCTATTGAAGTTCATTGCCTAATTGCTTAATTTGCTTACCTATTGAACATTCAGAAATACAAAAATGATGTGCTTGTGTTTTTCCTTCTGTTTTTCTAATGTGTGTTTTCAGTAAACATTTATCACAATAAGTATTCATTAATTCATCAATTTTTTCTATTGCATTTTGTTCGGAATGTGTAAGTATAACTTTCACTCCTTATACTTAATTTTATAAATATGGAGTTATTATAACTTATATGATGATCATTTTAAAATAATCGATTTTATTTTTTATTATTTATAATATGAATTGATTAATGAGTATTGAATTTGAATTACTTTTACTATAAAATATTAAAGTTGCTTAGCGGTTTCTAAACACCCGCATTATCAAAATTTAGGAGGAATAAATGATGTATAATGAATTTTTTGGTATTGCTACTTTTTTTATAACATTTATTGTAATGGTTTTAATGTATCGTTGTTTTGGTAAACAAGGTCTTATCGCTTGGGTAGCTATCGGTACAATTATTGCTAATATCCAAGTCATCAAAACGGTTGATATTTTTGGTATCTCAGCAACTTTAGGTAATGTAATGTTTGCCTCTATCTACCTAGCTACAGATATTTTAAATGATATTTATGGACGAAAAGTTGCTAAACGTGCTGTATGGTTAGGCTTCTCATCAACTCTTGTTATGATAATTGTAATGCAAATGTCATTACATTTTATACCCGCACCAGAAGATATATCTCAAAAAGCATTATCTACGATTTTTGATTTAGTGCCGAGAATTGCTTTAGGTTCAATTATTGCTTATATTATAGGGCAACATGTAGATGTGTTCATCTTTTCAATGATAAAAAAAGTTTTCCAATCAGATAAAACATTTATTATTAGAGCTTATGGAAGTACGGTATTAAGTTCAATTATTGATACTGCATTATTTGTAACTATCGCATTTATCGGTACATTGCCTGCAAGTGTTGTATTTGAAATCTTTATTACTACGTATGTTTTAAAATTAGTCTCAACGATTTTCAATGTTCCATTTGGTTATATTGCGAAGTCTTTCTATCGAAAAGGAAAAATTCAAAAATTAGACGAAGGTTATTAAAACAATCATACATGCATATTGTTTAGGTTTACTAAGCAATATGCTATTTTTAAATAGACAAATAGTGTTTAATTAATGCTTAAACTAGAGGTGTTTTTAATGGCTAAAATATTTTTTGATGCTGCGACGAGTGGCAATCCGGGACGTAGTACGTGTGGGATAGTAATTAAAGAAAATGATATTAAATATACGTATACACATGATTTAGGAGAATTGGACAACCATAGTGCTGAATGGTCTGCATTCATTCATGCATTAGAACATGCTCGTGAATTAAATGTTTCAAATGCTTTATTGCATACAGATTCTAAATTGATAGAAGATAGCGTGAATCAAGGTTATGTAAAAAATGCGCGTTTCAAACCATTTTTTGAAAATATGGAGATTTTAGAAGCAAGTTTTGATTTGCTATTTGTAAAATGGGTTCCAAGAGATAAAAATAAAGAAGCAAATCAATTAGCACAACAAGCTCTATACAAATTAATTAAGAATAAACAATAATAATGTAAAAAAGAAGATAAAAGAATTTATGTTGAATTCTTTTATCTTCTTTTTTTATCTGTTTTACATTAAAATTTTTGAAGCAAGATATTTACCAGAGACATAAAGTTCGTGTTCATTACAAATTGAAAGAATATGATTCAATGAATGTGTATATTCCATTTCTTTATATAATACAGTTGTATCGATAGGCACATCCGTATAGATTTCCGCTAATTGTTTGGATAAAATCAAATTTTCTTTATCAGTTGCAATTTTTTTCTGTTGACCAGGTGTAAGTGATTCGATATGGTCTAGTACGTTTTCAACGCTACCATAAGATTGTATTAATTTAATGGCGGTTTTTTCCCCAATACCTTTAACACCAGGATACCCATCTGCTGAATCTCCCATAAATGCTTTAATATCAATAAGTTGAAGTGGATGTAATGCATACTCTTCATTAAAACGATTAAGAGTATAATGATGATAAATATTAAAACCTTTTCTGATTAACCAGACTTCTACTTGTTCATTGATACATTGTAAAATATCTCTATCTCCAGTTACAATATGTACTTCATTATCTTTTGAATATATTTTAGCGAGTGTTCCTATGACATCGTCTGCCTCATAATTTGCAACACCGATATTCACAAAACCAAATTGTTCTGAAATGTCTTTTACGTAATCGAATTGAGGTATCAATTCTTCTGGTGGCGCAGGTCTATTTTGTTTATAAGAAGTATACATAGCATTTCTAAAGGTCGCTTTCCCCATATCCCAACATATCGCAACATGGCTTGGTTTAATATCCTTAATTGCCGTAAAGATATGTCTAACAAAACCTTGAATCCCATTGGTTGGCATACCTTTAGAATTATACATAAATTGATTGTGTAGACTTGTAGCATAAAAATGTCTAAATAAGAGTGCCATTCCATCTACAAGTAAGACACGTTGAGTCATATTAATCCTTCTTTCTAATTTAAAAGTGGTTCCAATTGTTGATTTACTGTTTCTAATTGTTCAATGAGTGAATTATCGATACGTTTAGATAATAAGTCATTGATTTGCTCTAAAACATTATTATTTAACTGATTAAGTTCGATGTTCGCGTCGTGAGTTAAGTTAGATACATAATAATTTAATTGTTGTTTTAATACGTTTAGTGATGGTTGTAGCAGTTCTAGTGTATTTGTACAAATCATTTCTTGCAGTTCTCTTTGCGCATTTGCATTTAAAATTTTACGTTTAGACAACTGTTTAGGTAAAACTGAAAGCATCTCTTCTAAACTAATACGTAATAGTGCATCATCAGTAAACGGCGCTGTTATTTTAAAATGAGGTTGGATAAGTACATGAACTGAGTTTAATTTTTGAATTGTTGGTGCTATTTGTTGATCTAATTGAGAAGTAAAGTATGTTTTTATTCTTTCGACTAATAAAGTTTGTTCTAAATATAATCGTTGATGAACTTGATCTAAGTACATTTTCGTAGCACGTTTCTTTTCATCATTAAAATCATTATTTTGTGTCATTTGACTATTATATACTTTTTTAACCTCATCTAATAATTGAAGCTGTAATCGTTTATTTAAATGATAGATTTGTTCTTCAACCTCATTTTTAGTATGCTGCTCACTTGTATGAATAATTTGGTTAGTTAATGGTGTTTTATTTTTATAAGTTTCAAGTTGTTGTTGTTGTTCTAACATACGTGTTTGATTTGTTTTAAATTCATAGATGATTTGATTAAAGTTATCGCGCATTTGCTCGATTTGATGAATCATTTGCTTCTCTAAAATCGTTTTCGATTCAGTTTCGACAAAATGATTAATACTTTCTTTTAATTTAAGAATGCCTTCATCTTTAGTCTCCAATGCACGTTTACTTGATACACCGAATAATTCAGATGGCAGATTCACTTGAGATAGAGCATCTTTTACATACTGCTCCACTGCTATTAAATCTTCATTAGTTTCAGCTAAATCTATCGCATTAATAATCATTTTAAATGTCTGTGCTTCATTTAATTGGTTAATATCTTTCATATGTTCAATAAATGCTTTGTCATTATCAGTAAATGAGTGATTAAAATAGCTCACATATAAAATTAGGTCTGAAGAAGTTAAGATGCGTTCAGTTTCATTTGTATGTCGTTGATTATTAGAATGTAACCCTAATGAATCAACGATAATTTTGTCTTTTAACCAATCCAGTGGAAGTTGTATATGAACGGTTTTAACAAATGTAGCGTATTCGTCTTCAGCACTCCATTGCTTAATTTCATTTTGTGAAATAGTATGTGTTATACCTTCTGTTAGCATATCTTGGTACATTGAAAAGTGCTTCTCTACTGATGTTATAAAAGCCAATTGATTTTTTTCTAATTGTTGTTTTAAAGACTCAATATTACTATTCATAAATTTTTCTAACGAGTTAAAAGAAACGTTTTGATATTCAAGTAATTGGTTTAATTCATTTAACAATTGCGTATTTGTTTTCAAAGTAATTTGACTATCATGACCATATGAGATTTCAGTCGTAGCTGCTGTTGTTGGATTAGGTGAGCTTACAAGATAATGATCTCCAAGTAAAGCATTAATCAAGCTACTTTTTCCTGCACTAAATGTACCAAAGACGCCTATTTTTACAATTTTATTATCTATGCGTTGCAATGTTGCTTTGATGTCTTGCTTAGTTTTATTGAATAAAGGAACAGGCTCAATGATAGCCAGAGCTTTCTGAATATCAAAGTGATGAGTTGTCGTATCCTTAGTTGATGTAATATCTTCGTCTAAATCATTTGTTGAAGATATGGTTGATTGATTAAGTTTATAATGTGTTTCTGTTCGATCAATTAATTTATCGAGTGAGTCATTTATATGAATATAATAATGTTTATAATTTTCAGTTGTTAATGACTGTTTTAAATTCTTGAACTCAAGATACTGTTCATATAAATGTGCATCATTATCTTCTATGTTAGATAATTCCGTTGCTTCAGTATGTTCAATAATGTCTTTAAATAATGAATCTGATTGTTTTTCGATAGCACGTGCAATTGCTTTTAAAACGTCATCACTAAATGTGAGCACATAGGTATTATTAATGCTTGTTTGTACTTGATATAAATTAGAAATTAAAGTAGGTTCAATTTCATAATGTTGATTTAAAATTCGTTGATTTACTTCAGAATGATGAATAAAGCGAGTTACAAAAGATAAATCTTCACGCATTGGTTGACGAATGTGTCGATTCACTTTTTCTTGTAAACGGTCTACAACAATTTGTAAACGTTTTGCTCTCTCTTCTTCCGTTTTCTTTTTTTTATTTAGAAGACCGCCCACTTTGAAGTCTAAAGCCATGCTTTCAAGATAATAACGAATATCTTCTCGCATATCATGAGTCATAATATAAGCATTATCTAATATATTTTTCCGTTTTTCTTTTAAGTACGTTAATAATTGAGAAGAATGATTTAATAATTGTGCTTCTTCACTTATAGCTTGATTCTGTTGAAATTGTTTATAGGATTCTTCAAATTCGGATTCATTGATATTTAAAGCGTCAAGTATATTTTGCATATGCTCTTGAATATATGAAAGCTGAGTACGATGTATAAATTCAATGATACGTGTTACAAAATCTTCAATAGGTTCACGTAGTTTATCTTGTTCTACTAAAAACTCTGAGAATAAATGAAGTTGATTGTTTGGATGATCAAATTTACTAACATAAAATAGTT
The DNA here is from genome assembly GCF_001835895.1 of Staphylococcus sp. HMSC034C12. Classification (NCBI taxonomy): domain Bacteria; kingdom Bacillati; phylum Bacillota; class Bacilli; order Caryophanales; family Staphylococcaceae; genus Staphylococcus; species Staphylococcus sp. HMSC034C12. The sequence goes on from NZ_KV826309.1 coordinate 17,790, forward strand.
GAGCGACTTTAATATCCCAATCTTGTATAGATTGTTCTACTTTTTGTTTAAATGTATCAAAAGAAATTTCATTCTCATTATGCTTATCAATTTGATTGATAACAAAAATAATAGGTATGCCTACTTGATTCATGCGTTTCATAAATTGGAAATTGAGCGCAGACTGAACATGATTATAATCAACTATATACACAATCATATTGCTTGTATATAAAAATTGTTCAGTAGTGGATTGGTGTGTAGAAACATTTGAATCTACTCCTGGAGTGTCTTGTAATGTAAAACCAAGATTAAACTTATTTGAAGGAAACTTTATTTCAATAGATTCCACATCAATATTTAATCGGTTCATTATTTTTACATCATCATACGTTTTTAACTTAGCATATTTTTGATATTCTAAATTAGCAATAATTTCTTCTTCTTTTGAAACAGAAACTATAGCCGTATTACTCGTTGTTGGTACAGGTGAGCTAGGCAATATATCTTGTTCTAATAATAAATTGATTAATGTTGACTTACCAGCTGAAAAATGTCCAACAAATGATAAAGTATATTGATTTAAATATACTTTTTTAATCACTTGATTTATTGTATGTACTAATGCTTCGTTATTCGATTTTTCTATTTCTTTTTTTAATTTGTATAATACATCTAATTGTTCATTATTTTGCATAATGCTATCCCCTTTATTTCACTCACTCTAAAATATAAAAAAATTAAGGTTATAAAACTAAAAAGAATTATAACCTCACTTTTAGGGTGATAAAACTAAAATATCTTTAGCTATGTTTATTAAATTTTATCATAAGAAATAATAAAAACCTATATAGAATGAATTAGTTAAACCAAGCTGGTTTATCGCCATCAGTATTTGGTTTATTTACTCCAATATTTTGTCTAGAATAAAGTTCAGGTTGTTTCGCTATACGCACTGCTAAATTGGCTACACTTCTTCTAGAAACTTCTGTTCCTTTAAAGGTATCACCTTTTTGAGTAATTTCATAATCTGATTCATTTTTAAATGTTAACCAAGCAGGACGAATAATTGTATAATCTAAGTCAGACGCTTCAATTAAATCAGCTGCTTTACGATATTTAGTTAATTTTTCACCAAATTGTTCTTTGTTAAATGTATTGAATTTATCTGGTAATTCGTCATAAATACCAGGAGCTGCCACAAATATTAAACGTTTAACATTCTTTTTGTTCATGGCATCTATAATGGCTTGTGCTTCTCTATCTAGTGATCCTGATAAACTTGCAAAAACAATATCTACTTGATCTAATGCTTTTTCTAAATCTTCAACATTTTTAGCATCACCTTCAAAGACAGTGATACGATTAGATGCGTAATCAGGAATACGGTGGGCATTTCTTAAAAATAAATCAACGTTAAAACTAGAATTCTCTAAGAAAATTTTAGTTGCTTCAATTGATACTTTTCCGTTAGCCCCTACAATTAAAACTGTTTGCATAACTTATTCTCCTTACTATACTGTTTAAATGTGCTATGTTTTTAACACGCTTACTAATAACTTTACAATAGTCACTATTATAGTGCTAATAAATACATAAATTTTAAATAAATATTATCCAATTTATTAAGAAAAATTTACAAAATTAATTATTTTCAAATAAATCTTCAAGTCAAATTTATTTATCAATATTAGGCTTTTTTCCCCAGTATTGATAATACGTACATTCGATATAACCGTTAAAAAGTTTTCGACGTTTAGTTGCTTTACGATCTACTAAATACTCAAATTCTTTATTACTTGTAAGGATATATGTTGATAAATAAGGATGTTGTTTCATTAGTTTACCTACATATCGATACATTTCTTCAACTTCAGCTCTACCTCCAATACGCTCGCCGTATGGCGGGTTACCAACTAACGCTACAGGTCCTTCTTGGTCGATAGTTAATGTATTAACATCCTTAACACTAAATTGAATAATATCACCTAGGCCTACTTCTTCAGCATTACGTTTAGCAATTTCAACCATTTCTGGATCGATATCAGACGCATACACTTGAATGTCTTTATCATAGTCAGCTTGTTGATCAGCTTCGTCACGCATGACGTCATAAATATTAGGAGGCATAATATTCCATTCCTCTGATACAAATTCTCTATTAAAACCTGGCGCAATATTTTGAGCAATTAAACATGCTTCAATAGCAATGGTTCCAGAACCACAAAATGGATCAATAAAGGGTGTATCACCCTTCCAATTTGCTAAACGTACTAAGCTAGCTGCTAATGTTTCTTTAATAGGTGCTTCACCTTGTGCAATACGATACCCTCTACGATTTAGTCCTGAACCTGACGTATCAATGGTAAGTAGGACATTATCTTTAAGAATAGCTACTTCAACAGGATATTTCGCACCACTTTCGTTTAACCATCCTTTTTCATTATAAGCTTTTTTAAGACGTTCAACGATAGCTTTTTTAGTAATGGCTTGACAGTCAGGAACGCTATGAAGTGTAGATTTTACACTACGACCTTGGACAGGAAATTGTCCTTCTTTATCGATAATTGTTTCCCAAGGTAATGCTTTTGTCTTTTCAAAAAGTTCATCGAATGTTTTAGCATTGAAGCGTCCTACTACTATTTTTAATCGGTCAGCTGTACGTAGCCATAAATTACATTTTACAATGGCATTAGCATCACCTTCAAAGAAAATGCGTCCATTTTCAACTTGAGTATTATAACCAAGTTCTTGTATTTCTTTAGCAACTACGGCTTCAAGACCCATTGGACACACGGCTAATAATTGATACATTATTTCATCTCCTTTGTCTCATATCATATTAGTATATTAACAAATATTAAAATAATTATGTATACAAAATAAAAAAAGCTCTCCATAAAAAGGGAGAGCTAAACTAGTCTGTGATATCTCTATAAGCCATGTTCTGTACCATTGTACTCATAACGTACACTAGTTGTACTGGTACTTTGGTGGTAATCATCTGTCTACAAATCTTTACTATGCGAGTAAAGATGTCTCGTTTATACGTTGAATTCCGCTAAACAAGTGCTCCTACCAAATTTGGATTGCTCACTCGAGGGGTTTACCGCGTTCCACCTTTTATATTTCTATAAAAGCTACGTCACTGTGGCACTTTCAAACTATTTTAACCATATCAATGAATGACTTAGGTTATTTCATTGCCGTCAAATTAATGCCTTGACTTATTGTTTCATCAAGCACGAACACTACAATCATCTCAGATTGTGTGAGCATGGACTTTCCTCTATATTTCTATAGCGATTACCCAAAATATCACTTTTATGAGTATAACATAATTTTAAAATATTTAATAGAATTTTAAATAGATAAATAATTAGCTATCAAAATCAAACATAATAGCAATCAAACATGCTTCGTAACAAGCTTATATCTTTAAGATATCAATGTATTATTTGCCAAAAACAGCTTTTTCAAGATTAGAAATTCTTTTTAAAATGTCTACGTTGTTATTCGCTGATTTCGAATTGCTTGAAGCAAATGACTTATTATCAGAAGGACGTGAAGTTGCAACTCTGATTCTCAATTCTTCAACTTCTTTTTTAAGTTTATTATTTTCTTCAGATAGTCTGACTACTTCATTATTCATATCAGCCATTTTCTGATAATCAGTAATGATATCATCTAAAAAAGCATCAACTTCTTCACGACGATAACCGCGAGCCATCGTTTTTTCAAAGTCTTTTTCATAGATATCTTTTGCTGAAAGCTTTAAAGAAACATCTGCCATTAATTTCCACCTCATTCAAAACTTTGGTCTTGTTGCCATTGTAAATCGTTAATAAAGTCAGTAAGTTCATCAAATGTCACAATATCACAATTATAAGTCGTTTTTTCCATAAAATCAACTAACATCCTCTTAAAATATTTTGGACTTCCTTCTTGTTCATCATCATAAATTAATAACGTCATATCTGTATGATCTAATATAAACTGGTCTGTTTGTTTAAATTGAAAAGGTCCTTGATATTCAGAATGAAATACACTTTCTAGAAATTGTGCATTACTAGCAATAGATTCATACTTTGCTATATTGTGTTCATTCCATTTGGAGGTATGACCATAAAATGGTGTGATAATACCTAATTTTAACTCAGGATATGTGTCTTGTAATTTTAATACTACTTCAGCTGCCAATAATTCAATACCAATTTGTCCTTGAATGAGTACCCATTCTAGCCCTTCGTCAATATACTGTAATAATTTATGTTCTATAAATTGTTTAAGATAATCCACTTCTTTCATATCATCTTTAAATATATTTAACTCAAATGATTTATATCCAGTCACATATACTGTTTTCAATGTATTGATTCCTCTTTATCTTTTATATGTTTAAGCAAATTGGTAAGATCATAATTAGCAGATTTCAATTTTTCATTAAATAACTTCTTACTTGTTTTATTGTAGTGACACTCTACAGATAATTCCTTAATATGTTTAACTAAAATTTCTAATTTTTCCTTATTCATATAAGGAAATTGAATTAGTTCATCATGATAATGAGATAATTCTTCAGTTAAACCATCAATTTTTTTTACATAAGGAACAACATCTCGATGAAATTGCTTCTCTGACTGTGTCAATTTTATTTCATTATAGCTTGACGCCATGTACTGTAGTTCTTTAAGTATTTCATTAATTAATGTGTACATAACGAGGCCTCCTATATTCTTACAATTTATTACAATTATTTTATAGTATTGTTTAGATATAAATTTTACATTATTACAAATTTTTAAACATATTGTTTTCACTGTTAAAGCACGTTAAAATAGAATAGATAATTAATGAATATATTTAATTATGTGTAGTATAATATAAATATTATGCTCATTTCATTATTATCGTATTATAGTTTAATATTATTCTCTGAGAAATTGAAAGTGTAATATTAAATTTGTGTGGTGAGTATGATAAATTATCCAAATGGAAAACCATTCAAACTAAATCCTACTAAGGTTGGAAGTAATCAAAGTGATGCTTCTAGTAACATTAAATATGGTGGACGAGGTATGACTCTCGAAAAAGATATTGAACAATCTAACAATTACTATTTTAAGCATGGTGTGGCTGTTATACATAAGAAACCTACTCCTATTCAAATTGTAAATGTTCATTATCCTAAAAGAAGTAAAGCTGTAATTAATGAAGCATACTTTCGAACACCTTCTACAACTGATTATAATGGCGTTTATCGAGGCTATTACATTGATTTTGAAGCGAAAGAAACGAAAAATAAAACGTCTTTCCCTTTAAATAATATCCATGATCATCAAGTAGAACATATGAAAAGTTGTTTTCTACAAAAAGGACTCGTCTTTTTACTGATTAGATTTAAAGTGCTTGATGAGGTATATCTATTACCTTTTTCGAAGTTTGAACCTTTTTGGGAAAGATATAAAAAGGAAATAAAAAAATCAATAACAGTTGAAGAAATCAAAAAAAATAGTTACTATATTCCTTATCAGTATCAACCTAGATTGAATTATCTTAAGGCTGTTGATAAGTTGATATTAGATGAAAGTGAGGACCGCGTATGACGGAAAATAAAGGATCTTCCCAACCAAATAAAGGCAAAAATGGGAAATCCAAATCAAAAAAGAATAAGAATGTAAAAAGAACGATTATTAAGATTATAGGCTTTTTATTCATTGCCTTTATCGTGTTACTTCTACTTGGTATACTTCTATTTGCATACTATGCTTGGAAAGCTCCAGCATTTAATGAGTCTAAATTACAAGATCCAAAGCCTGCTGAAATTTATGATAAAAACGGGGACTTGGTTAAGAAATTAGACAATGGCGCACGTAGAGAACATGTTGATTTGAAAGATGTTCCTAAAAATATGAAAAATGCCGTGTTAGCAACTGAGGATAATCGCTTCTATGAACATGGTGCGTTAGACTATAAACGTTTATTTGGTGCTATTGGTAAGAACGTAACTGGTGGTTTTGGTTCCCAAGGGGCGTCTACTTTAACACAACAAGTGGTTAAGCGTTCATTCCTTTCAGAAAAGAAATCGATTGGACGTAAAGCGCAAGAAGCTTATCTATCTTACCGTTTAGAGCAAGAGTACAGTAAAGATGATATTTTCCAAATGTACTTAAATAAAATTTATTACTCAGATGGTGTATATGGCGTTAGGGCTGCAGCTAAATATTACTTTAATAAAAATTTAAATGAACTTAATTTAGCTGAAGAGGCCTATCTAGCTGGTTTACCACAAGTTCCTAACCTGTATAACATTTATGATAACCCAAAAGAAGCTGAAAATCGTAAAGAAACTGTTTTATACTTAATGCACTACCATAATAGAATCTCTGATAAACAGTGGAAAGAAGCTAAAGCTACTTCATTAGAAGATAATTTAGTAAAACGTACAACAAAAGAACGTCAAATATCTAATGATGATTCTAATAGTGAGTATGATTCTTACGTTAATTTTGTTAAAGCTGAATTAATAGGTAATAAACACTTTAAAAATAAAAATTATAGTGATTTAATGCAAAGTGGTATTAAGATTTATACGAATATGGATAAAGACGTTCAAAAAACGCTTCAAGATCGCATTGATAATGGTAATTACTATAAAAATGATGACCAACAAGTAGGCTCAACCATTCTTGATAGTAAAACTGGAGGCATTGTAGCCATTTCCGGTGGACGAAATTATAGAGATGTCGTTGATCGTAATGCTGCTACAGATACACACTTGACTGGTTCATCACTGAAACCATTCTTATCATATGGTCCAGCAATTGAAAATATGCAATGGGCTACAAACCACGCAATGCAAGATGAATCAAGTTATTCCATTGATGGTGGTACATTCCGTAACTATGATGGGCAAGGTCATGGTACAGTATCGGCATATGATGCATTAAGACAAAGTTTTAATATTCCTGCTTTAAAAGCTTGGCAGCAAGTATCATCAAGTGCAGGTAAAGATGCTCCAAAAGATTTTGCGTCTAAAGTTGGTTTAGATTATGAAATTGATTTAGGACCATCTGAAATTTTAGGTGGTGGTGCTTCTGAATTCTCACCTACTCAATTAGCATCAGCATTTGCATCAATAGCTAATGGTGGTACTTACAATAATGCGCATTCAATTCGCAAAGTTGTAACATCTGATGATGAAACTATCGAATTTGATCATACAAGTCATAAAGCCATGGAAGATTATACTGCTTATATGCTTGCAGAAATGTTAACTGGTACATTTAAACCATATGGGTCTGCTTACGGTCATGGTGTTGCTGGCGTTAATATGGGTGCTAAAACAGGTACAAGTACTTATGGCACAGAAGTTAATAATCAATATAACTTACCTGACAATGCAGCTAAAGATATTTGGATGAATGGTTTCACACCTAAATATACAATGTCAATTTGGATGGGCTTCAGCCAAATTAAACCAGGCGGTGAAGATTCATTCTTAGGACATTCTGAACAAGAATATGCACAATATCTATATAAAGATGTGATGTCAGATATTACTTCAAGTAATGACGGAGACTTCAAAAAACCTGATTCAGTTACTGGTTCAGGTGCAAGTACATTATCAGTTAAAGATCATCCAGATAATAATACAACTTCAGGAAGTAAATATGATAATATGTCTACTAACAATTCAGATAGTAGCTCATCAAGTAATTCTAGTAGTACAGGAAATAGTTCAAGCAATTCTAATTCTACCAGTGATAACAACTCAAATACTACATCAACAACGAACACAGGTAATACAACTGATAACTCAGCAAATAATTCAACTACGAACAACAGTGCTAACAATAGTACCACATCAACTCAACAAAATAATAATAATGATAATACAAATAACAATAATAGTTTATCTAACATATTTAAAGCAAACACGATTTTTAATTTTAGAAAAGCGTCGTAATAGCTTTAAAAACGACATAGTCTTTTATAAGGCTATGTCGTTTTTTTAATTAAAAAAAGTCTAGAACAACTTTGCTCTAGACTATCTTTCATATTAATTATTATTTTGATTTTTTCTTCTAATTTGATATGAAGCATTCATTTTAATAAGCTCATTTTTTAATGTTTTCATTTGACTATACCCCATAAAGTGGTATTTTCTTTTTAACATATATTGATATCGTTCTAAAAAATTCATAGGAACAACTGGATATTGGTCTAAATGATTTAAATCAATAGACTCTATTTCATTAATTTGTTTAAAGAACAAAAGAAGCAGTTCAAAATAATCATCGATATATTGTTTTGCTAAATCAGAATTTAGTTGTCTTTTCTTAGCATAGACATCAAGTTCATTTTCTAGCGATTCAAATTGTGATTTATTAATCATTTGTTCCGACTTCCTTTTTCATTGCTTTCATGCGTTTTTGCCCTTCTCTACAATCCTCAAGTAATGGACAAATATCACATTTTGGTTTTCGAGCAATACAATGATAACGTCCAAAAAAGATAAGTTGATGATGACTTTTACTCCATCTTTCTTTTGGAATAATATCACACAAACGTTCTTCTACTTGTTTAACATTATCTTTCCACTTATTAATACCTAGACGCTTTGAAACACGTTCAACGTGTGTGTCTACTGCCAAAGAAGGCTCATCAAAAGCTACACTCATGACAACGTTCGCTGTTTTTCGTCCGACTCCAGCTAAGCTTTCTAAATCTTTATGTGTATGAGGAACTTGTCCACCGTACTGGTCGAGTAAAGATTGGCATAATTTTTTAATATTTTTTGCTTTATTACGATATAAACCTATTGATTTTATATCATTCTGCAATTCTTCTATATCTACTTTTAAATAATCTTCAGGAGTTTTATATTTTTTAAAAAGTGAACGTGTCACTTTATTAACTAAATTATCTGTACATTGCGCAGATAATAATACAGCTATTGTTAATTCAAAGGGATTATCATGTTTTAATTCACATTCTGCATCAGGAAACATATCTGCAATAACGTCAATCATTTCTAATGCTTTTTTCTTACTTACCATCTAGATTCTCTCCATTTAACCAGTCAAATTTAGGTATATGTTTTACAGTATGAGTTAATTTAGGTTTATTGAATTTTTCTCTCACTTTGTTAGATTCTTCTAAAGTTGTTACATTGTTTTTCTTCCAATTTAATAAGATACGATCAACATATTTAAAGCTTAATTTATCATGACTATATGCTTCATCTAATGCAGCACGTATTAAAGTGTAATCATGTTGGTCTACATCAATCCATTGGTTGAGCGTTTCGATTTCATATGGTGATAATGGTCTCGAAAACAACTGTTCAATATATTGAAATAATTCCTTAAAGTTTTGTTGCGTTTGATGATGTGTAGTTTCATTTTTTTCTTGAGTTAAAATATCACTTAACTTTTCGTAAAAACGATTTAAATTCATATATTCAGTAAATTTTCCTTCCTCATCTTTACTTACATGTAGTGCAAGTAAATCACGCTGAATTAAATTTTGAATAATTGATGTTATTTCTCTCGGCTCCATATTTGAACCTTTTTGCAAAAATTCTATTGAGGGTTGTTTATTAGAAACTTCAGCGGCATAAATCAACTTAATCAAAATGACTAAATCTTTTTCATTTAAACCTAATTCATTGTAATGATCGAAAAGTTCCCTTCTAACTACAACAGGACGAGTTTTAAGTTGATGTGTGTCCATGATACCCCTCTCTTTCTTATTTTAAAAAGTGGGAGTGAGACATGAATAACATCATTTAGTCTCACTCCCCATGTATGATTTATAAAACGTGATATTTTATGGATATAAACGATTTAATAAACGTGGGAATGGTGATGTTTCTCTCACGTGTTCAACGCCTGAAATCCATGCAACTGTGCGTTCTAAACCTAAACCAAAACCACTGTGTGGCACACTACCATAACGACGTAAGTCTAAATAGTAGTTATAACTTTCTGTATCAAGTTGATGTTCATCGATACGTTGTTCTAATAATTCTAAATCATTAATACGTTCAGAACCACCAATAATTTCACCATAACCTTCTGGTGCAATTAAATCTGCACATAAAACTGTGTCTTCGTTGTTAGGGTTTGGCTGCATATAGAATGGTTTAATTTTAGTTGGATAATTTGTAATAAATACTGGTAAATCATAATGATTGGCTATAGCTGTTTCATGTGGCGCACCAAAGTCTTCACCCCATTCAATGTCATCAAATCCTTCTTCTTTTAAGAACTTGATAGCATCATCATAAGAGATGCGTGGGAATGGCGCAGATACTTTTTCTAATTTACTCGTATCTCTATCTAGCGCTTTTAATTCTAATTTACAATGTTCTAATACAGATTTTACGATATGAGATACATATTGTTCTTGAACTTGTAAACTTTCTTCGTGATTTGTGAATGCCATTTCAGGTTCAATCATCCAGAACTCAATTAAATGACGTCTTGTTTTAGATTTTTCAGCTCTAAATGTTGGTCCAAATGAGAAGACACGTCCATGTGCCATAGCTGCAGCTTCCATATATAATTGACCACTTTGAGATAAAAATGCATCTTGATCAAAGTATTTAGTATGGAATAATTCACTAGTACCTTCTGGTGCACTTGCAGTTAAGATAGGCGGATCAATTTTAGTAAAGCCATTTTCATTAAAAAATTCATATGTTGCTCTAATGATTTCATTTCTAATTTTCATTACTGCATGTTGCTTTTTAGATCTTAACCATAAGTGACGATGATCCATTAAGAATTCTGTACCATGGTTTTTAGGTGTGATTGGATAATCGTGAGCTTCATGAATGACATCAATTGATTTTACTTGCATTTCATAGCCTAAATCAGAACGATTATCTTCTGTAATCGTACCTGTGACATAAAGTGATGATTCTTGTGTAATGTCTTTAGCAAGTTTAAATGTTTCTTCATCGACTTCTGATTTAACGACAACACCTTGCATAAATCCACTACCATCACGTAATTGTAAAAATGCGATTTTACCGCTTGAACGTTTATTTGTTAACCAAGCGCCAATTGTGACTTCTTGATTAATGTATTGTTTTGCTTGTTTAATTGTTGTTTTCATAATCAAACTCCTACTTTATTTTCTTTTTATACAATACTTATTTATTCTATCAAAATAGAAAGTGAACTTCTAGCACCTGAATAGTGTTCTCATTATTTAAAATAAACTATTTTTTTCTGTTTTTCAGTTTACTTGCCTGCATGCGGTAAAGTAATTTACTAAATTGTTGAATATCCCCTTTTTTTTGAGAATAAGATTCTAACGATTGTTCGAAAAAACGCTTATAGTTACTATTTGTTAAACGATCATCAAAGGAAACAATGAGTCCCTTATCGTCTTCGTTACGAATCAATCTACCTAGACCTTGTCTGAAACGCGTTACAGCATCAGGTAAGACATAATCTTTAAATGTAGATTCAAATTCTGAATCCATTAACCAATGCTTTGTATTATATTTATTCATGAATGGTAATTTAGCAATCATCACACATTTAATACCGTTAGATTGATAGTCAAATCCTTCAAAAAATGTTGATGTACCTAACAAAATAGCTTTATCAAAGTGATTAAATTGTTGAACGATTTTATAGTTTTGATTTTGTTGTTGGGTCAAAATAACATAATCATCAAATATCGGTAATTCATTTAATAGCTCTTGTACCATATGCATCATTCGATAACTGGTGAAAAGTACGAGACATTTAGATTGTGTTATAGTGACGTACTCTTGAATATAGTCTACAATAGACGCTACATAATCCTCTGTATTTTTAAAATCATAAGAAACAACATCACTTGGAATATAAATATTTGTTGATTTATGGTTTTGAAATGATGACTGTACTTCATAAGTATTAAATTCTACATCTTCTTTAAACCAGTTTTTAAATGCCTCAAACGAATGGTTAAATGTAAGTGTGCCTGAAATAAATGTTAATGATTTAAATTTCTCGAGCACTTGCTTTGTTAAAATATCCCGTACTTCATAATCTTTTACAATTAGACGTATGGTCGATTTTTGATTCAAATTTTTGATAGATATGAAGGCAGTATGATTTTGTTTTAAACTTTGTTCTATATGTCTGTAATTATCGTTAATGTAAAGTAATTGCTTACGTATAGATTTGATTGTTTTATGGTTAATACCATTAAAAAATTCTAAAGTTTTATTGATTTTGTCTACAATTGTATGTAAATCTTTTAGAATACGTGTAGAATCAAAGTCGAATACATAATGATATCGATGTACATCATCATCATGTACATCTGAGTGTTGAACAATATCGAAAATATGATTAAATAGGGTTTCATTTAGTTCGTGTAAATCAGAAATATTAGATTTTAAACCAAACACGTCAATAGGTGGAATATCTAATCGTTCCAAAATACGTTGTTGCTCTAAATGATCTACTAATTTAAGAAGCTTTTCATTTTCATTTTTCCCTATTAAACCTAACTGATATTTGATATCAGAATAGTTTAATTCATTGGTCACTTGATTAAGAGCATAATCAGGTAAACGATGTGCTTCATCAATGATACAATCATCAAATAACTGATAGATTGAATTCTCTTGATCTGAATGAATAAGATGCGCATGATTAGTAATACCAATTTGAATATTTTGAGCATTACGTTTTATATAATTATAGTAATGAATATCGTGTCTTACTGGAACATAAGTTTCTAATTTTTGGTCAAAATACATTTTCTGACCACCTTTTAAATTTAACTCTTGTATATCTCCAGTATTTGTTTCTAATATCCATATAAGTAATTGCATTTTTAAAATATTCACTTCATAGTTAGCTGTATCATCTTTTAAAATTTGACTTATCAATCCTAGTGAAATATAGTCTGTTTTACTTTTAATAAGTGCAGCATTAATTTTGAAATCTAGCGCGCGATTAATACTAGGAATATCTTTTTGAAGTAATTGATGTTGAAGTAATTTCGTGTTTGTTGAAATCATTACATGTCTGCCTGTTTCAATGTTATACATCAATGCAGCTAATAAGTATGCTAATGATTTACCACTTCCTAAAGGTGCTTCAATAAGTGCCTTATCATTATGCATTAACTGCTCTAAAATAATTTCTGACAAATAGAGTTGTTGTGGGCGATAAGTAAGTTCAAGTGCTGTTGTAACTTCTAGATATAAATCTTTTAATGAACCTTTAAATTCAATTTGTGGCACTTTTAAGTCTTGTTGTTTTTTATAGATAATCTGTTCAAATTGAGCATACTGATAATCTATATCATGATTATGATGTTGTCTGACCATTTCAAATAAAATGTTAAATAAATCATATTTTAAATGCTTACTTAAATAATATAATTGTTTTAAGGTATCTATAGGTAATGACTCAAACTTTTTAAAAGCTTTAATCATTAAATAGGCCGTTGTTGTTGCATCCTCATCTGCTCGATGTGCATTTGTCAGAGGTATATTATGAGCATTTGCTAATTCACTTAATTGGTAACTTTTTTCAGTAGGAAATGTAATTTTAAATAATTCTAGGGTATCAAGCACCTTTTTAGGTTTAAAATGAATATTACTTTTTTCAAATGCTTTTTTAATGAAATTCAAATCAAAGTCAACATTGTGGGCTACAAATATACAATCTTTGAGTTGTTCATATATATCATCAGCAATTTCATGAAAATACGGTGCTTGTTCTAGCATAGTTTCTTCGATAGAAGTCAAAGCTTGGATAAATGGTGGGATTTCCAAATCAGTACGAATCATTGAATGATAAGTTCCTGATATTTTATTATCACGTACAAATGTAATACCAATTTGTATAATTTCATCATGTTCAAGTTGGTTTCCGGTTGTTTCTAAATCTACTACCGCAAAACTTGTATATGCCATATCTATCTCTCCTAATTCTATCCGTATGCTTATATATCTATATCTGCGCTTATAAGTCGTCTCGTCTGATTATCTTCATCTTTGACAATTAAAAAGCCGTCATTATTAATATCAATAGCTTCACCTATAAATTGTTCTCCATTTTCAGTAAATGTTAACTTACGATGCCAAATATTAGATGTACGAATGTATTCATCTCTAATCGTTTCAAATGAAGAGTTAAGAAATTGATGGTAACGCTTTTCAATTTCCTCAATTAAACGTTTCAAAAATTGATATCGATTGATTTCTTCTGAATGGTGCAAGCGAATGCTTGTAGCACGATGACGTATCATATCAGAAAAATCTTCTTCTTGATGGTTTAAATTAATACCAATACCACATATGATGGCCTCAACTGCATCAGCATTTGCTACCATTTCTGTTAAAAATCCACATACTTTTTTATCATTAATATAAATATCATTTGGCCATTTAATCTCTACTTTGTCTCTAGAAAATGCTTGGATAGCATCTCTAATTCCTAAAGCTATAAAAAGATTAAATTTTGGAATCATTGCAAATGAGACATTAGGTCTTAAAACAACAGACATCCATAACCCTTTTCCTTTTGAAGAAGACCAATTACGATTGAAACGACCACGACCTTTTGTTTGTTCATCACTTAAAATTAACATGGTATGCTGATTATCAACAAGACCTTGTTTAGCAATAGTTTGAGTAGATTCAACACTATCATATACTTCAATTTTGGATACTAAATGATTAGACTCTAGTGCTTTATTGATAATGCCTCTATACCAACGATTTGGCGATGCATTAAGCTTATGTCCTTTATGATTAATTGAGTCAATATCACATCCATCTGCTTTTAATTGATCAATTACTTTTTTCACAGCAGTTCTCGATATATTAAGCTGATTTGCAATGTATTGACCAGAAATATATTCTGATTGATGCTCATATAACATTTTAACGACATCTTGACTATATTTTGACATTTTCATTCACCCATTTCAAAATTTCTTCTTTGTTATTTTTGATTTTATCAGTAACTATCGCACATTCTATTTCTCTCAATACATTTTTTAACCAAGGGCCACCATTTTTATTAAAATGTGCAAGTAAATCTTTTCCATTCACATCCATTTCTTTACGTTCATGTAATTGAAGGTGTTGAACGACTTGTTTAATAGAAAGAGAATTGATAATAAGTTCTGAAGCGGTAGGAATTTGATTATTTTGAAGTACAGAATAAATATTTAAAACCTTTAAGATATAATAGTCACTATAATCATAAACAAATAATTTCAAAGCATCTTTAGTAGTAATTTGAGGTAATGTTTCAATGATAGCAATATATGTATGTATATCTGATTTTTCTTTATTACTAATTTTTAATTGCTTTAAAGAAGGAAGATTATTATTTTTTATAAGTAAGATGGCTAACCATTGTTCAAATTCAAGAGGTTCATTGATGTAAACACATGTCATATCTAATTCATTAAAAAATGGAATATAATTAAAAATTTTTAAAGATAATAAATTATGATAACTCTGTTTAACATTACTTCCTAAGATTAATTTTTTAAATTCTACAACAATTCGCTCGATTGATAAATATTTAACGTCCGAACAAGTTAATTGCATTGCTTCAAAGGTTTCAGTATGAATATCAAATGTAAGTTGTGACTGAAATCTAAGGCCACGAATAATTCTTAATGCATCTTCTTTAAATCGTTCACTTGGATTCCCTACCGTACGTATCAATTTTGATTGTATATCCTTTTGACCACCAAAGTAATCAAATATTTTATAATTTTTATCCATAGCAATAGCATTGATAGTGAAATCTCTACGTTGTACATCTTCATAGAGATTTCTCACAAAATTAACTTCACTTGGACGACGGTGATCTAAATAATCACCTTCTGATCTAAATGTTGTCACTTCGTAATTTTCATTGTTGAAAACAACATTGATTGTGCCATGCTCTTTTCCAATTGGAATAGTGTGTTCAAATATATCTTCAATTTCGTCTGGCATCGCACTTGTAGTGATATCAATATCATGAATTGTACGATGCATAATGTAATCTCTGACTGCCCCGCCTACAAAATAAGCTTCGAAATGATGTTTTTCTATTTGATTTAGAATTGGCAAAGCTGTTTCAAATAATTCATTACCCATATTAATCCTCTTTTTTAATTCAACATTTTTTTATAGTAATATTCATATTGATCGACGATAAGTTCAGAACTAAATCGTTGTTTAATATCTTTAAGCATATTACTTTGTAATTTTTGATAAAGTTGCTCATCTGTTAATAATTTTAGTGCATAATGACTTGCTTGTTCACTATCTCCTACATCTACAATATAACCTGTTTCACCATGTTTGATGACTTCTTTAATACCTCCAGCATTTGAACCTATAGGTACGACTCCTGTAGTCATTGCCTCTAATAGTGTAAGGCCAAAACTTTCTTTTTCACTTAACAGCAAAACTAAATCAGCCATTTGATAGAATTTACTAACTTGATCTTGTTTACCTAAAAATAATACATCATCTTCGATATGTAATGACCTTGCTATTTTACGCATATCTAAAAGTTCTGGACCATCACCTAATAAGATCAACTTGCTTGGTATATGTTTATGAACTTTAGAGAAAGTTTCTAAAATAGTGTCAATACGTTTGACTTTTCTAAAGTTTGATACATGTATAAGAACTTTTTCCTCAGGCTTTATATCGTAAAGCGCTTTATATTGATTTTCATGTTGTGTAGGAAATTCTTTTTCTCGAACAAAATTATAAATAGGAATAATCTCTTTATCTGTTTCAATAATTGACTGTGTTTGTTTAGCTAATGAATGACTGACACTAGTCACGAGGTCACTTTGTTCAATGCCAAATTTAATAGCGCCTTTAAGTGAATGATCATAGCCTAACACTGTGATATCAGTACCATGTAATGTTGTCATAATTTTTATATCTTTTCCAGACATTTGACGTGCTAAAATACCACATACAGCGTGTGGTACAGCATAATGCATATGCAAGATATCTAAATCATATTCTTTAATAACTTCAGATATTTTTGTGCTCAATGTAATATCATATGGTGGATATTGAAATACTGCATATTGATTTACTTCGACTTGATGGATAGTAATGTTAGGCAAAGGCTTACGAATTCTAAAAGGAATATTTGACGTAATAAAGTGAACTTCATGTCCCCTTTCTGCCATTTTTATACCTAATTCAGTTGCTATGATACCTGAGCCACCCATTGACGGATAACATGTAATACCTATTTTCATAAAATAACCCCCTTTCTATCCATTATTTACGTTCAAATCGATTTTTATCTCTAGTATTAAATTTATCCATTGTATCATTAAAACTTTCTGTCATATCAATACCAAGTGAATTAGCAATGCAAAGTAAAACAAATAAATTATCTCCTAATTCAGCTTTAACAGAGTTTTCTTCTTCCGTTGGTTTCTTTTGCTTTTCACCGTAATAATGATTGATTTCTCTTGCAAGTTCGCCCACTTCTTCTGTTAGACGGGCTAAATTAGCTAATGGAGAAAAATAACCCGCTTTAAATTGACTAATATAGTCATCTACTTCTTTTTGTATTTGATTTAAAGATTTCATCATCATTCTCCTTTTTTCCGTTTCTTTCTAAGTATATCTCAAATTAGTTGTTAATGCATTTTATCAATTCTATTCTATGAGATATAAAAAAAGAGCGAAACAGAATTCATTTTTGAATTCATATTTCGCTCGATATAACTCCTTGAAAATCTTAAATGTTGTTACACAAGATTTAAGATTAAGTTAGTTTATAAAGGTAGTTTAGTTATCACTTGCACGTGCCAGTAAAATAATTCTAACAAGTTCGGCTACAGCTGTAGCTGTTGCTGCTACATAAGTCATAGCTGCTGCTGATAATACCTTTCTCGCATGTTTATATTCTTTTTCATTCACAATATTAAGTGCAGTAATTTGTTTCATCGCTCTTGAGCTTGCATCAAATTCAACTGGTAATGTCACGATTGAGAATAAAACTGCTAATGACATTAACCCAGCACCAATCCATAATGCAGTTGAGCCAAAAGCACTACCTAATGCTGTTAAAAAGATACCAGCCATAATAATGATATAGCTTAATGAACTACCAATATTTGCTAAAGGTACTAAAGCAGTTCTAAAACGTAAAAACGCATAACCTTGTTGGTGTTGAATAGCGTGTCCAACTTCGTGTGCCGCAATAGCTGTACCAGCTACTGAAGGACGATCAAAGTTTGCAGGAGATAAACAAACTACTTTCTTATTTGGATCATAATGGTCTGTTAAAAAGCCTTCGCCCTTAACTACATCTACATCGTAAATTCCATTAGCATGAAGAATTTCTTCTGCTACTTCACGACCCGTCTTACCACTTGTTGATCTTACCTGTGAATATTTTTCATAATTTGATTTTACTTTGTGTTGAGCCCACATTGGAATGAGCATAATAATGACGATATATATAATATAAGACACTATAGACAATCAATTTCACTCTCCTTTAATCATATTCTACTGACTATCGAATTTTTTATCAAATAATTTAACCTTTATTAATTTATTAAAACTATAATAAAGGATAAGTGACATAATACTTAGCCATAGCGCGATAAAAGCAACTAAATGAACGTGTTGCTGTATAAAATCATAATAAGGATATTTCTTTAATATATAATCTACATAATCATTGTTAAATATCCATATCATAGAAATAAACAAACTGAGTATAGAAATTTTGAATCGTGGATAAAAATAGATACTTTCAAGTACCATAATTCCATGACTAATAATTAAAAATACATTCATAATAGTTATATCATCATTATTAATTATCATTATAAAATTCATAATGACAGCCCATAAACCATATTTAAATAAAGTTACAAATGCTAGTCCTTCAATAATACTATTTTGTTTATTTAAAATTATTAAACAAATTGATATACATAAAAATAGCGATGCAATAGGACTATCTGGTACAAAAATTAGATAATGCCATTGTGTCTTAAGTAATTGATCACCATACCATATAAAACCATAAATGGTACCTAAAACATTACATATAAGCAATATTACGAGTATGGAACGTTGATATAATGATAATTCCCATAGTTGTCTTAAAGTAGGCATAAGTTATAATTCCTTTAATTTTGATCTATGAGTGATGAGTTAATACACTCAAAATTTGTGATAATTGATAAAAGCGTTGTTGATCTTTCATTTGTAAACTTACATCGATATGATGTTCTAATTGTTCGATTAATGAATACTTTTTATTTAGATCAAGATTTAAGTGATATATATTATTAAGATATGCAAGATATTGATCAGAATATATTAATTGTTGAATTATGAGCTCATTTAATCGCCAATCTTGCTCATCGTTGTATTCAAAGTGAATGAATATATCAATACAAATATCTTTAGAAGCTATATAATTGAATATTTCATTTGTATTAATTAATGTTTGATCGTCTTTTGTTAATTTAATTGCAGAAAAATTGGAGTGTTTTAGGCCAATTTCAAGGGTTATATGACTTTTAATTTTCTTATTTACAAAATGACTACAATTTAATTTTAGCGGTGAAGCTTTTAAATAATTTAATAGCCACACACTAATTCTGGACTTAAAATGATAATGAAACAAAGCATATTCAATATAGCTTTGTTTCATTTTAACTAATGTGTCATTCAATTTTAACACCCACTCTAGTCATTCAATCTACTCAATTCTTCATTCCAAGTTTCATTAGTTGGATCAATGATTAATAACTCGTTAAGCAATACTTTAGCTTTATCTTTTTGGCCAATTTCAATTAAATAAAAATAATAATCGCTTAAGAATAAACTCTGAGATTTCAATGTCGGATAAGCCAATTCATAGAAATGTTGGGCTTCAGTATCTCTTTCTTCTTCCCCATATGCATGTGCTAAGTGCCACATAAAAACAGGGTCAAGATCTTCTTCATCTACATAAGATAGGAGTGAAATGATGGCTTCATAATCTTCTTCTTGGCGGAATAAATCACTTAAGATAAGTAAAGGTTCATGGTAAGCATTATCTACTTCAAGTGCTTTTTTAAGAAGTTCTACCCCCTCATTCGCATCTCCATGTTCAATTTCTAAACTACCGGTAGAAACCATGAGCTCTTTATAAAATTGATTAAGACGTAACCCTTCTTTACCTGTTTCAATCGCATCTGGATAATTTTTTTCATTTTCATATAAAGATTGTAAATAAAAGTAACCTTGAATAAAGTCTGGATCTTTAGAAAGAAGTGTAGTCATAATTTTTATAGCTTCTTGAGTTAAATCATTTTTTTCATATGCGATAGCTTTTTTGAAAAAGTCATCAGAGATCATTTCATCTTCACTAATCTCATCAAATAACTGTATAGCATCACTATAATTTCCACTTTGTAATGCACAATCAGCCATTCTTGAAAATAAATTAATTCCATTTATTTCATATTCGCCTGTATCTAAAACAACTTCATATTCTCGTGTAGCACGAAGGTATTGTCCATCAAAATAAAGTAATTCTGCTAAAGCAAAATGAATAATTGGGTCATTAGGTTCTAATTCACGCGCTTCAGTTAATTTATCAATAGCAACTTCAGTCATATTGATTTGTTGATATAAGTCGGCTTCTAACATTAATTTTTCAGGTGACAATTCAACTTGATTTAAATATTCTAATGCTTCGTCTGTCTGATTTTCAGACATAAGCCCTTCGATAAAATAAATTAATAGTTCACTTTCATCTGGATACTTATGATATAACGTTCTAAACACTTCAAGACCTTGAGGTGTTAATCCAAAGTTATATAATGTTTCTCCTAAAATAAATAAAGCATCATCATTATTGGAAGTTAATGCTTCATTTACACGTGTATCTAAATGATCTAATTTTTGAAGATTGATATCGTCTATTAATTTATAGATATCTTCCATAATATTTTATCCCTCATTTTCTAAAAGCTTTAATTTCGGCAAGAAACCAGGGAATGATACATTTACTGCATCAAACTGACGTATCGTTAATGGTGAATCACTTAAAATAGATGCGACTGCAAGCATCATGCCAATTCTGTGGTCAGTTAAGCTATCTACTATAGCATTTCTAGTTAATTTAGAGGGATGAATAATTAATCCATCCTCAGTAGCTTGTAATTTAAAACCTAGTAAATTAAGCATATCTGCAGTTGTATCAATACGATTAGTTTCTTTTACCTTTAATTCCTCTGCGTCCTTAATCATACTTGTACCAGAAGCTTGAGTGCATAACAAAGCAATAATTGGCAATTCATCAATTGCTTTAGGAATTAAATCTCCTTCAATTGTGATGGGTTTCAAGTTGTTCGTATACTGAACTCTAATCGACGCAGTTGGTTCTGAAGACTCTGTAACATTAAATAACTCAATGTTACCATTCATTTGTTCAACGATATCTATAATACCTGAACGTGTAGGATTGATGCCAACATTATGAATTGTAATATCACTTCCCGGAGAAATCAAAGCAGCTACAATAAAGAAAGCAGCTGAAGAAATATCTCCTGGTACTACAAAATCTTTAGGTTGAATATTGCTTATAGCATAAGGAGATGTTGTAATCACTTTTTGATTTACTTGTATTGGAATTTGATAATGTTTAAACATCGTTTCAGTATGATTTCTACTTATGTCTAATTCTGTAATTTGTGATGCATCTTTTGAAAATAGACTTGCAAACAAAATTGCACTTTTAACTTGAGCACTTGCGACTTCCATTTGATAATTGATGCCATTAATGGCTGAAGGCTTAATAATAAGTGGTGTATAGTTATTTTCAATACCGTTAATATTTGCATTCATTAATTTTAAAGGTCTTAAAACACGATTCATAGGTCGTTTTCCTATCGATGCATCTCCAGATAAGACACACTCTATGCCCAATCCACTTAAAAGACCAGCAAGTAAGCGCGTTGTTGTACCAGAATTTCCAGTATATAACGTTTGATGTGGTATATTGAAATGTTGATATCCTGGAGAATTAACAATAAGACGATGTTCTTCAATTTCAATCTCCACACCTAAGAGTTTAAAAATTTCAATCGTACGTAAACAATCTTCACCTAGAAGCGGTTGTTCAATAATTGATTTACCTTTAGCGAGTGACGATAGCATAATTGCTCTATGCGTCATAGATTTATCTCCGGGCACTTCTATCTCACCCTTTAATGGACCATGAATATCTATTATTTGACTTGTTGTCACAGTATTTCACCTACTCTACTAATAATTGTAGTTGTTTAAATGATTGCTTCAATATATTTTTTTCTACATGATATACATTAGGTTTGCCTAATTTCTCGAGTAGAACCATTTGAATACCTTCACCATTATTCTTTTTATCTGATAACATATATTGATACATTTCTTCAAAATCAATCTGCTGGATTAAATTCAGCGGATAATTTAATTGATTCATATAATTAATGTAATGTTGAATATCAAATTGTGTGCCAAGAAGATGATTTGCCACAATAAATTGATAAATCATCCCAATCATAATGGCATGACCATGAGGTATTTTATACTTATATTCTACTGCATGTCCAAAGGTATGACCTAAATTTAAATATTTTCTAACATTACTTTCTTTTTCATCTTTTATAATAATGTTTAGTTTTGTTTTTATGCCCTTAAAAATAAATTGATCCATATCTTTAAGTGATTCAAGTGTTTTTCTATCTGAAAAGTGTTTTTCAATATCTTCTGTAGCAACTGTGCCAGTCAATAAAGCATGCTTATACACCTCAGCGTATCCACTTAAAATTTCATGATAAGGTAAAGTTTTTAAAAAATCCAAATCATATATGACTGCTTTAGGTCTATAAAATGCGCCTATAAGATTTTTACCATGGGAAGAATTTATTCCAACCTTACCTCCTACACTTGAGTCATGCGCTAATATTGTTGTAGGTACTTGTATAAAATCAACACCTCGTAATAAAGTAGAAGCTAAGAATCCTGTAAAATCTCCTGTGGCTCCACCACCTATAGCAACTAAACAAGTATTACGAGTAAGATTCATTCCTAGTAGTTGTTCCATGATAGCTTGATAATGATTAAACGTTTTCATTTTTTCGCCGGCAGGAACGATAACTTTTTGAATGTTTGAATTGTGACATATTGTTTCAAATTTATCTCTAAAATTAAAATCAACAAATTCATCTATAATTAAGAATACTTTATCGTAATCTTGAATATATTCGGATAAATATTTAAATGCATGATGTTCTACAATAATTGGATAATTATTACTGTGATATGTGGTTTGTAATTGCATGATATACCTCATTTCTAAAGGTTAATTAAAAAGATGTTTAAAATTCTATATTTAACTTTCTACGTTCTTCAATTTGTTCTTTAAGTTGATCGATATGATTAGATTGGAATTCTTCTAAAAGAGCTTTAGCAACTTCAAAAGCAACGACATGCTCGCAAACAACACTTGCTGCTGGAACTGCACAACTATCTGAACGTTCTATAGTTGCTTTAAAATCTTCTTTAGTATTAATATCTACAGAATTTAAAGGTTTATATAAAGTTGGAATAGGTTTCATAACGCCATTTACAATGATAGGCATACCATTAGTCATTCCACCTTCAAAGCCACCTAAATGATTAGATCCTCTATAATAACCTCTTTCAGAATGATATAAAATTTCATCTTGAATTTCGCTTCCAGGTTTTTCAGCAGCTTTAAACCCTTCACCAAAGCTGACACCTTTGAAGGCATTAATACTTACAACACCTTGCGCAATACGTCCATCGAGTTTACGATCATAATGCACGTAGCTACCTACTGCAACTGGCATATTTTCAACCATAACTTGAACTACGCCACCTATAGAGTCGCCTTCCTTTTTAGCTTCATCAATTTTATCTCTCATTTTTTGAGCAATCGATTCATCAATCACACGTACATCATTTTTATCGATATTTTGTTTAAATGTTTCTGTATCGTATAACCCTTCATCTTTAATTCCACCAATTTCTACAACACGACTATACATATGAATGTCTAGTTGAGAAAGTAAAAT
Organism: Staphylococcus sp. HMSC034C12; assembly: GCF_001835895.1. NCBI lineage: Bacteria > Bacillati > Bacillota > Bacilli > Caryophanales > Staphylococcaceae > Staphylococcus > Staphylococcus sp. HMSC034C12. Next base: position 41,880 of record NZ_KV826309.1, read on the forward strand.
TTTGGACACTGCTCCTACAGCTACGCGTGCAGCTGTTTCTCTTGCAGAAGAACGTTCAAGTACATTTCTCAAATCACGATGATTATATTTCATACCGCCAATTAAGTCTGCATGACCAGGTCTTGGCTTTGTAATTGTACGTTTCATATTTTCTCGTGCTTCGTCACTAATTGGTTCAATACCCATAATATTTCTCCAATGAGTAAAATCATCATTTTTAACTACAATTGTAATTGGACTACCTAAAGTAAAGCCATTTCTTACACCAGAAACAATTTCTACTGCATCTTTTTCAATTTGCATTCGACGTCCTCTACCGTAGCCACCTTGACGCTTAAACATTTCTTTATTTATCTCCTCAGCTCTCATTTCTAAGTTAGCTGGAACACCTTCAATAATTACTGTTAGTTGTGGACCATGGGATTCTCCTGAAGTTAAATATCTCATGAATAATAGCTCCTTTCCTTTACCACTTTAAATAGTATTATGTATTATTTGTTATCATATCATATTCAACGAAATTACATAACTAGTGTAGAATAATTGGTGTTTGAAAATTCAAATAATTTCATATAAAAAAGTACCTAAGACAACTGTTGTCTTAGGTACTTTCTAACATGTTGGCAGTCAATGGTTGAATGGAAAATAAATTCCAGTTTATTCCAATTTTAAAAAATTATTCTTCATAAAGCCAATTTTCCCTAATAGCTTCGTAGCTATATATTTCATCATCATTAAACCATAAATTGATTTCTCTTTCAGCAGATTCTACAGAGTCTGATCCGTGAATAATATTTCTCCCTACTGTTAAACCATAATCGCCTCTTATAGTACCGGGATCGGCTTCAGTGGGATTTGTTTTTCCGATAATATGTCTAGATACCGCAACTGCGTCTTCTCCTTCAACAACCATGGCAAACACAGGTCCAGAAGTTAAAAATGAAACAAGTTTATGAAAAAACGGCTTCTCTGTATGTTCAGCATAATGTACGTTAACAGTATCTTTAGTTGGAATTATAAATTTACCGCCAACTATTTTTAAACCTTTTCTTTCAATTCTAGAAATAATTTCTCCTATTAAATTACGTTGTACTGCATCTGGCTTAATCATTAAAAAAGTGCGTTCCATTATACAAATCCCCCTAATTAAAAAAATTGATTTAATATGTATAAATACATTTAATAGAAAACAACCTACTACTACTAAATACTAACAGGTTGTTAAAGCGCTTTCAACTTTTTTCTATTTTTAAGTATTTCTAGATCGCATTCTTTTAATAAGCTTTCTAAATAAATTTTGAGCATTTGGTTCCTCTAATTGATCAATTAAGTCGAGTGCTTTATTTAAATAGTGATCGCTCACTTCTTGAGATTGTGTGATACTATTTGAATTCTTGATTTGATCAATAAGTGGGCCAAATTGATTTTTATTTGTCAGGTGTGATAACTCAGCAATTTGTTTTTTGAAAACCGGGTCTTTTTTCATCTCTAATAAAACTGGTAATGTAATATGGCCATTCATTAGATCACTACCCACAGGTTTACCTAATTTTTTCTCAGTACTTGTAAAATCTAAAATATCATCTACAATTTGAAAACTCATTCCAATATAATGACCAATCATTTTTAATTTTCGAATCGTCTCATTATCAGCTTGTGATGTTATTGCACCAACTTCCGTTGAAAGTTGAATAAGCAACGCCGTTTTTCTATTAATACGTCTCAAATAGTTCGTAATATTTTGATGACTATTAAATTGGTCTTGGAATTGGAAGAGCTCGCCTCTACAAACATCAACAATTGCGTTAGAAATAATAGTATGAACACGATGATCTTCAATTTTAGAAAGTTGTTTTAAACCTAAAGCTAGTAAGAAATTGCCAGTTAGGATAGCGGTAGTAACATCCCATTTTTTTTCAATCGTCAATTTACCACGACGTTTATCACTTTTATCAATCACATCATCGTGCACAAGTGTTGCCATATGAATTAATTCTAAAGCTACTGCAACATGATACGTATCTTCAGTAATTTTTTTTGGTCCAAACTGACTACTAAGAAGAACAAATGCTGGACGCACTCGTTTGCCACCCGAAGATAATAAATGAAATGCTGCTTCTTGTAATACAGAATCATTACTTTTAATAGCATTTTTTAAACGCTTTTCAACATTTTTAATTTCACTATTCATACTTAACTTTGCCACATTAATCACCTTTTATTTAGTAGAACTTTCTATTTATAGCCAAGGTGCATTGCAGCAACGCCACCTGTAAAGCTACGAACTTTTACATGACTGAAACCAGCCTGTTCAAATAAACGCTTTAATTTAGTTTTATCTGGAAAATTGAATGTAGATTGTTGTAACCATTCATATTCTTCCTTAGATTTAGCAAACAACTTCCCGAAAATAGGCATCACAAATTTAAAGTAAAGTTTATAAACTTGTTTAAATACGGGTAATGTTGGTTGACTTGTTTCTAAACATACAATCATACCGCCTGGTTTCAATACGCGATTTAATTCTTTTAATGTTGCTAAATAATCAGGCACATTTCTTAAACCGAAACCAATGGTTACATAATCGAATGTGTTATCTTCAAATGGTAAATTCATAGCATCGCCGTGCACTAAGTGAATATTAGGCATTGATTTAGTTTTTTCTTTACCAACTTCAAGCATATTTTCACTGAAATCTAAACCTGTAACTTCTCCATTAGGTCCTACTGCTCTACTTAAAGCAATGGTCCAATCTGCTGTACCACAACATACATCAAGTGCTTTACTTCCAGGTAACACATTCATATCTTTCATTACATGTTTACGCCATATTTTATGTTGTTCGAAGCTTATTATATTGTTCAATCGATCATATTTTTTAGAAATATTTTGAAAAACCGTATGAACTTGTTCTTTTTTTGCATTATTTTCAGTCATTAATTATTACCTCTACTTTTCTCTTTATCGCTTTGCTTTATATGTTTAATAATTTGGTTGATTTCATCTTCATCATATTCACTTAAATAAGAGGGATAATATTGATGTACCCCATTAAATAATTTTTCAAATATTTCATATTGAGAGATCTCAATATCTGTAAAATGAGAAATAGTTATAAAAGGGAAAAGTGTTTCTATATCTAACACAGCCTTATATATATCATGACGCTCGAGTGAATGATGATGCAATGAAGTTTTAAGCTCATTAGATTTGATAATCGCTTCACTCATTAGTCTTTGATATGATACATCACCAATTTCAGATATTAAAGTATAAAAATGAGCACTTAATAAGTCACCAATTAGAATTGATTTCTTAGATAATTTATTTTTAGAAATATCATCTAGATGCTTCATTGAAGTATCAATAGTGAGGCAGGCAAGTTTAGCATTTTCTGGAATATTAAAATGATCTAAAACATCACTTAATCCTTTATTAATGTGAATTGCTTCATATTCATTAATTCCTTTAAGCCTTTGAGTAATTTGTCTATTTAATTTGCTTAATGTTCTTTCCATGTTCACACCTCACGTTAGTATCAATATACATATTAACATTATATTCATAAAAATAAAATATAGTGCTTATGACGAAAATAACTTCATAGTCGCTTCACAGTGAATTGTACAATTATAAATAAAACATATGTATTTAGAATTAAACAATATATAAAATAAAAAGCCCTTATAGGGCTTTTTTAAGTAAATTATTTTACAGCATCTTTTAATGCTTTACCAGCTTTGAATGCTGGAACTTTACTTGCAGGAATTTCGATTTCTTTACCTGTTTGAGGGTTACGTCCTTTACGTGCAGCACGTTCACGTACCTCGAAGTTTCCGAAACCAATTAATTGAACTTTTTCACCTTTAGAAAGTGAGTTTTGAATTGATTCGAAAACAGCATCTACTGCTGAACCAGCTTCTTTTTTAGTTAAATCAGCTTGTTCTGCAACCGCATTGATTAAGTCAGTTTTATTCATTATGAGTTCACCTCCGGATGAATGATAATGATAAATTTATATCATTATGGTATGACTTTAACACAATAATTCCCTTTACCGCAACGATTTATATACTTAAAACGTTGAATTGTCAGTATTTCGTGAATAATTTTATAAAATATTTGTGTTAAATAGCAAAATTACACTTTATTCAGCTTTTTTATCTCGCCCCATTAAATCTTTCACGCTATCTTTCACTGGTTTATCTTCAAATAATACTTTGTATAAAGCATTGGTTATTGGCATATCAACATTTTGAGACTTCGCTAAATGATATACTGAATTTGTTGTGTAAATTCCCTCAACAACCATATTCATTTCGTTAAGTGCTTCTTCAGTCGTTTTACCTTTTCCTAATTTATATCCCAAAGTATAATTTCTTGAATGAGTAGACGTACACGTTACAATTAAATCACCAATGCCACCAAGACCTAGAAAAGTCATAGGATCAGCCCCTAGCTTTTCACCTAGTCGACTAATCTCAGCTAAACCTCTTGTCATTAAAGCCGCTTTAGCATTATCACCATAACCCATTCCAGCAACAATACCACTTGCTATAGCAATAATGTTTTTAAGTGCACCACCTAGTTCTACTCCTATCAAATCATTATTAGTATATACTCTTAAGTAATCATTCATGAATAAATCTTGAATAAGTTTACTTATGTGTTCATCTTTTGACGAAGCTGCAACAGTTGTGGGTTGTTTAATTACAACTTCTTCAGCATGACTTGGTCCAGATAGTACCCCTACGCCATTTTTATGGTTCTTAGATACTGAATCTTCAATCATTTCTGATACACGTTTAAATGTTTCATTTTCAATACCTTTTGCAACGTGAATAAACGTTTTTTTAGTTTTAATATGTTGATCAATTTCAGTCACAACATTCCTAATTGCTTTTGTAGGTAAAGCAATTAAAAATATATCTGAAAAATTAACTGCTTGTTCTAATTGACTTGTTGCTTTAATCGTTTCATTTAATGTTACGTCTTTCAAGTACCGTTTATTTTGATGAGATTGATTGATTTCATCTACAGTATTTTCATTTTTCCCCCACATTAAAACTGAATGGCCATTCTCTGCTAAAACATTTGCTAATGCAGTACCAAAACTTCCTGTACCAAAAACCGTAATCTTAGTCATCTTAATCTCTCCTCTTAGTTTCTTCTTCTAGGGATGATATGAATAGGCGTTCCTTCAAAACCAAATGCATCTCTAATTTGATTTTCGAGATAGCGTTTATAAGAAAAATGCATTAACTCAACATCATTTACAAATACAACAAATGTTGGTGGTTCAATAGCCACTTGAGTAGTATAGAAGACATTTAAACGTCTACCTTTATCTGTAGGTGTAGGATTCATTGAAATAGCATCTGTTACTACTTCGTTAAGTGTTGAGCTTTGAACACGTTTTTTGTGATTTTCACTTGCTTCTCTAATATAAGGGAAAAGTGTTTTTAATCGTAGTCGCTCTTTTGCCGATACGAAAGCGATAGGTGCATAATCTAAAAATTGAAATTGATTACGTACATCGTCAGCAAATTTTTTCATGGTATTAGTATCTTTTTCTACAGCATCCCATTTATTTACGACAATCACCATTGCTTTTCCTTCTTCATGAGCATATCCAGCAACACGCTTATCTTGTTCAATAATTCCTTCTTCGGCATCAATAACTAATAACACCACATTTGAACGCTCAATTGCTTTTAAAGCTCTTAATACAGAGTATTTCTCAGTTGATTCATATACTTTACCTTTTTTTCTCATACCTGCTGTATCTATTAACACATAATCTTGTCCATCATAGCTATACTCAGTATCTACAGCATCTCGAGTTGTACCTGCTACATTTGATACAATAACACGTTCTTCACCTAAAATGGCATTTACTAAACTAGATTTGCCCACATTTGGACGACCAATAATAGATAAACGAATAGTGTCATCATCATATGGATCACTATCTTCTTCTTTAAAATGTTTAACGACTTCATCTAATAAATCACCTAGACCTAAACCATGTGAACCAGAAATTGGATAAGGATCGCCAAAACCTAAAGAGTAAAAATCAAAAATATCACTTCTCATTTCAGGATTATCTACTTTGTTTACTGCTAAAACAACAGGTTTTTTTGATTTATAAAGTAATTGAGCTACCATTTCATCACTTTGAGTGAGACCTTCCCTTACATTTACCATAAAGATAATTACGTCTGCTTCATCAATAGCGATTTCTGCTTGAGCTCTTATTTGTGTTTGGAAAGGTGCATTTCCGATTTCGATGCCTCCAGTATCAATGATATTAAATTCATGTGTTAACCATTCGCCTGAAGAATAAATACGATCACGCGTAACACCTGGAGTATCTTCAACAATTGATACACGTTCACCTACTACTCTATTAAAAATTGTAGACTTACCCACATTAGGTCTACCTACAATTGCTACAATAGGTTTAGTCATAAGCTAACTTCCTCTCTTTCTAAAATCTCTATAATTTTATCATATGCAATGATGATTTAAAAACAAGTATATATTGTCATACGATAGATAGTGAGTAAAGATAAATAAAAAAGGTTTTACGTCAAATCGGACTGATGAGTCCAAATATTGA
>NZ_KV826310.1:0-51023 GCF_001835895.1 Staphylococcus sp. HMSC034C12
GAAGGCTGAGGTTTTGCCATTAAACTACACCCGCAATATATAATGATTGGAATTGATTTGGTGCGGCCGAGAGGACTTGAACCTCCACGGGATTTCTCCCACTAGGCCCTCAACCTAGCGCGTCTGCCATTCCGCCACGACCGCTGGCAAAACGCAATAATCTATTGATTATCGAGAACAGTATTTATTGTAAATGATTTGTAATAAAAAGTCAATAACTTTTTAATATTATTTTAAACAAATTTACTATTTTTTAATGTTTACGTCATTCATTAATACAACGATAACTATAATACATACTTTTTAAACATAAGTCAATAGTTTTTATTAAAAAGTTTAAAAACCTACAACATTGTAGGTTTTTAAAGGACATTGTTATATTAGTAAAGTCTTATTGTTCATATTTAAATTTATTTATAAATACATCTTTAATTTCAATTTACTTCCACATTTACCACATCTCATTTTATCAGTATTAACTTTTCTAATTCTTAGATATGTAGTTTTACATTTACAACATTGATATATATAATTTGCTCTTTCTTCATAGCTTTGAATCGGCTGACAAAATCTTGGCGCTTGAACTTTATTGCTTAGCATTTTAAAGTCATGATCCTTGTGTTGATAACCTTTTCCGGATAAATGTAAATGATAATGACATAGTTCATGCTTTATGATATTTATTAAAGCCTCTTTTCCAAAACGAGAAAATTGCTTCGGATTAATCTCAATATGGTGTGTAGATAATACATATCGTCCGCCTGTTGTTCGTAATCGAGAATTAAAATACGCTTTATGTTTAAAAGGTTGTTTAAAATACTCAAGTGAAGTTGTTTCTACTAACTTTTGAAGCATTTTATTATTCATTAGGATTAATCATAGTCAATGATACTTTTTCTTTATTTTTATCAATATTTAAAATCCAAACATCAACTATATCTCCTACACTAATAACATCCATAGGATTTTTAACATATTTCTTTGATAATTTTGAAATGTGAACTAAACCATCTTGTTTAACACCTATATCTACAAATGCTCCAAAATCTACTACATTTCTAACCGTTCCACTTAACTTCATACCTTTAGACAAGTCTTCGATTGATAATATGTCAGATTTTAACTGTGGTGTTTCATAGCTATCACGAGGATCACGATTTGGCGCTTTAAGAGATTTTATAATATCTTCTAGTGTTGGTTTGCCTATTCCAATTTCGTTTGATTTTTCTTCAATATTAATATCGCTAAGTGTTTGTTTAAGTTTATCTGAACCTAAATCATCAATTGATAGTTGTAAACTTTCTAAAAACTGATATGTCGCTTGATAACTTTCTGGATGAATAGATGTATTATCTAATGGTTCTTTACCATTAACTATTCTTAAAAATCCGATACTTTGTTCAAACGTTTTACTACCCAAACGTTTTACTTTGCTTATTTCGGAATGATGCTTTATAGATCCATTTTCTTCACGATAATCAATTATATTTTGAGCAATGGTACTTGATAATCCCGAAACATATTGAAGTAAAGATTTTGAAGCGGTATTTACATCTACACCTACTTGGTTAACTGCAGTTTCTACGACAAATGTGAGAGCTTGTTCAAGTTCTTTTTGGTTTACATCATGTTGATACTGTCCTACTCCAATAGATTTAGGATCAATTTTCACTAATTCACTAAGCGGATCTTGCACACGTCTACCAATAGACACTGCACTTCGTTCTTCAACTTGAAACTCTGGAAATTCATTTCTTGCTATTTCAGAAGTAGAATATACAGAAGCTCCTGCTTCATTTACGATAATAAATTGAGCATTTAGTTGATATTTTTTTATTACATTTGCTACAAATTGTTCCGTTTCACGACTTGCTGTACCATTACCAATTGCAATTAATTCAACATTATTTTCAGTTATCATTCTAACTAATTCTTTTTCTGCCAATTCTATTTTAGATTTTGGAGGATGAGGATATATAACACTTTTAGCAATAAATGTTCCAAAAGGATTAATAACAGCTAATTTACATCCAGTTCTAAATGCTGGATCGACACCTAAAATTTGTTTACCTTTCATAGGAGGCTGTAATAATAAATGTTTTAAATTTTCACTAAACACTTCTATAGCGTGATGCTCTGCTTTTTCAGTTAAATCATTTCGAATTTCTCTTTCAATTGAAGGCAAGATTAAACGTTTTAAACTGTCTTTAATTGCAGACTCAATATATTCAACTAGTTGATGAGCTTTTTTTACTTCTTGCGATTGTATAAATGTTTCTATTGAAGTAGTATCAAATTCAATTTTAATTGACAATACTTTTTCTTTTTCTCCACGATTCATTGCTAAAATTCGATGATTAACTATTCTTTTTATAGGCTCAGAATAATCATAGTACATACTAAATATCTCTTTTTCATCATTTGCTTGTTTTTTCTTTGTTGTCACAATCTTTCCTTGATAATAAACGTCTTTAAGTAAACGTTGTCGATACTTAGGATTATCCGAAATACGTTCAGCAATAATATCTTGAGCACCTTGAATTGCCTCATCAACTGTTTTAACTTCTTCACTTAAATATTTTCTAGCTTCTTCATTTACATTCATACTTTGTCCTTCTATTAAAAAGTGAGCTAATGGTGCTAATCCTTTTCGTTTTGCTTCAGTTGCTCTAGTTTTCTTTTTTTGTTTAAAAGGACGATATAAATCTTCTACACGTTGTAATTTTGTTTGTTGAAGAATGTCTTGCTTTAATTCATCAGTAAGTAAACCTTGTTGTTCAATATTATGTATAACTTCTTCTTTACGTTTTTGAAGATGCGCTACATATTGATATTCATCAGATATTTGTTTAATTTGAACCTCATCTAAACCACCAGTTGCTTCTTTTCGATATCTGGCAATAAAAGGTACTGTGTTATTTTCCTCTAATAGATTTAATACAGCTATGACTTGTTTTTCTAAAAATTGATATTTTTTTACAATATCATTAATTAATGTCTTTTCCATGTTATAACCACTCTTTGTATATAAATTCTCTTTAATTTTAACATATCTTTATTTTTACATTACATTTTTAACAATAAAAGGAGCGCCATAGAATTCAATATGAACTCATTGGTCGCTCCTCAATTTCATTGCTTAGCAGCTTGTTGTAATTTTCGTATTGCAGTTCGTTGTAATCTAGATACATGCATTTGACTAAGTCCAATACGTTCACCAGTTTCCTTTTGACTTAATCCTTCAATGAAAGTACATTGAATAATTTCTCTTTCTCTATCAGATAAGATTGGTAAAATACGTTCAAGAATCATTCGTTTTTCAGTAAGGTCATAATTATCATCTTGTTGACCCATAATATCTAACAATGTAACTGTAGATCCATCCTTATCTGCTTCAATTGAATGATCTACGCTAAGTGCGTTATAGCTTTGACCCATTTCCATGGCTTCTAATACTTCTTCTTCATTTACTTCTAAACGATTCGCGATTTCTAAAATTGAAGGAGAACGTCCGAGTTCATTCGTAAGTTCATCGCCCACTTTTTTTATTCTTGGACCAATTTCTTTAATTCTTCTAGGAACATGAACGCTCCATGTCTTATCTCGTAAATATCTTTTAATCTCACCAATAACAGTTGGCACTAAGAATGCTTCAAATTTGCGATCGAAAGATATATCAAATCTGTTAATAGCACCTATTAAACCAACCATACCCACTTGAACTAAATCTTCATGATGTGATTGTCCTTTTGAATACTTATATGCTAATGATTCAATTAGTTTGCGATAATGTTTAACTAATTTATCTTGCGCATGAGGATTTATATTGTCTTGGTGTTCTTTAATCCATTGGTTAATTTGTTCAGGTGATATCTCATTAACTGATTTCGACTCTTTCGTCATTATTTGGCACCTGCTCTTTTTTTATATACTTAATCATACTAATTGTTACACCAGACTCTTTTGAAACTTTTACTTCATCCATTAATGATTCAATCAAAAATAGCCCTAGCCCACCTTCACGTAAGAAATCGATATTTTCGTTTTCTTGGTAAGGCCCTAATTTTGATTTTGTAGATTCGTAGTCAAAACTTTCACCTTGATCTGAAATAATAATCTTAATTTTGTCATCAAATAATTCAAAACAAATATTAATCATACCATTTTGTTCACTATGTTTATACGCATGTTTGACAGCATTAGTAACCGCTTCACTTACTGCAATTTTTGAATCTTCAATATCATCGTATGAAGCACCTGCTCTTGTAAATACTCCTGATAAGGTAAGGCGAATTAAACTTACATATTCTGCTGAGGCAGGTAACTTCATTTCAATATAATCATTTTTGAGTGACAAATTACTCTACCTCCGTTCCTTCATTAACGTGCATTAAATCTTTTAAACCAGTAATATCAAATAATCTACTAATTCTATCTGTGACACCTAAAATATATAATTCTTTATCATTTTGATTTAGAGCCTTTAATGTTCCTACAAATAAGCCTAAACCCGTTGAATCCATATAACTTACATTTGCTAAGTTCACGTGAATATCATGATTTCCTTCTTGGCGCATAGGCACAAGTACTTCTTCTAACTCGGGTACTGTATATACGTCTAACTCTCCACCAACAATAACTTCATAATAATCATCATGGGTTATCGTTTCTATATTAAGATTCATTTACTTACACTCCTAATCTTTTTCGATATGTATACTATAGCAACTATACCCATTATTATTATAATATAATCAAAAAATTAAATAATTAATTCACTCTTTTTATTACTAAAATTGTCATGTCATCTCTTTTTTGCGTATTTTGTATTTTTAAAATGGCTTCATATAAGATTTGAACAATATCTTGGGGATGCATATGCTTATATTTTCTAATTAAATTAAGAACAGTATCTTTTGCAATAAACTCCCCCTTTTTATTTCTAGCTTCTGTTACACCATCAGTAAAAATAATAATTAAATCATCTAAATATATTGGAATTTCTTGTTGACTATATCGCGTATGTTGACTTACACCAAGTACTCTTCCTCGAACTTCAATTTCTTCAAATGTTTCAGTTTCAGCTCTATAAATGTATCCTGGTTCATGACCTGCTGAACTACAATATAATAAGTGATTCATTTCTTCATATAGTCCATAAAACATCGTGACGAACATATTTTGATTAACATTTTTTTCTACCACACGATTGAGTCGTTTTAAACCATCACTTGGTAATTGTGAATGACCATAGGAATCCATTCCAAATTTAATCATACTCATTGCTAATGCTGCTGGAATCCCTTTCCCTATAACATCTGCTACAGCAAAACTCATCGTACCATCTCTATGATCAATTAAATTAAAATAGTCTCCACTTACTTTTTGAGCAGCTACTGAAATAACACCTATTTGTATACTATCAAACTGTGGAATGTCTGTTTTTAACATCGTTTGTTGAAGTCTAGAGGCTAAGTCAATTTCTTTATCGTGGAATTGCATTTTATCAACTAAATTTTGATAATCTCTATAGCTATATCCAAAGCCTTTTACTACTTCTTCTAATACGTCTAATGTATCTAAGATTTGAGATGTTTTTAAATTTAAAGAAGCAATATACGTTTTATGTAAATCAACAACATCTTCTGGTAGAATATCCTTTTTGATTACTTCTTCAGTGAATTCATCGCACTTCTTTAAAAATTGTTCTTTATTTTTAGTAACCAAGCTCTCATCTATAAGTTGCTTATAGTTTTTTTTAAATTCTTCCACGAATTTTGCCTCCTTACTTCATAGCTGATTAAAATATGTTTAAATATTGTCTGACACAATACAACATTTTAAATTTATTCATTAATATCAAATGTATATTATTCTAAAATAACTCTTCTACTTAAAAAGGGAGCAAGACAGTATTCATTTTGTGAATATGCTGTCTTACCCCCGCAAGGTTAATTGAAATTGAAAACTTAAGTTAAATATTTTCAATTCAGTTAACTACTGCGATATCTCTAAATAGTCATAAACTTACTCAATAGTATCATTGAATTCAACTGAATTTAGTCTAATTAAAACTTTTCAAAAGTACAATTGATTTATTTCAAAAGTTTATTTCATATTTTTTGGATTATACATATAAAATACTAATTTTTTTGAGGACGAACATCGTGTAAACCTAAACTGATATCCAATGCATCGTCAACTTCTTTCATTTTATCTTCTGATAAATATGTAAGTTTCTCTTTCAATCTTTTTTTATCCAATGTTCGTATTTGTTCTAAAAGAATGACTGAATCTTTATCTAAACGATATTTTTTCTTTTCTATTTCTACATGTGTTGGTATTTTCGCTTTATTAATCCTACCAGTAATCGCAGCAACGATTACTGTAGGACTATATTTATTACCAGTATCATTTTGAATGATAACTACAGGTCTTACTCCCCCTTGTTCAGACCCTTGAACTGGTGATAAATCAGCTAAATATACATCGCCTCTTCTAATCATTCACTTTTATAATTAGATGTAAGATATGATTCGTTACAATCACAAGCTTCACATTCTAATGGAAATGCTTCTGTTGCTAGGGAGAGGTTTAAATCGGCCATTTGGACATAGCCCTCTTTTAATGATTGTTCAAGACTATGGCTTCTATTCTGATTAAAAGTTAACATACTATGAACCTCCAATTGATACAAACAAGACATTATAAACTTTAATTTAGTTTTATAATAACAAATTTTGTAACAAGTGACTATACTAATTTAATAATTCATTTGTAACTTCAAATTTTTTATTTAAATAATATATTCTTGGAAGTCTGCGTCCTAAATTACATAAAACTTCATAATTAATTGTATTTTGTTTTACAGCTAATGCCTCTACTGCTTGTGAAGAATTTAAATTGTTATCTATTAAAATAACCTCATCTCCTTCTTTCACATCATCTGGTACACTAATAATCATTTGATCCATGCATACTCTTCCAATGATTTCACATTGCTGTTGATTGACATTTACGGCAAATCCTTGCATAGATCTTAAGAAACCATCTGCATATCCAATTGGTAAAACCGCTATTTTCATTTTTTCAGTTGCAGTGAATGTACTTCCATAACTTACAGAGTCTCCAGGATTTAAATATTTAGTTTGAACAACTTGAGTTATTAATTTAGCACTTGGTTTTAATTGAACATCAACTTCATTTCTAACATATTCAGAAGGATAATAACCATATAGTGAAATTCCAAGTCTTAACGCATTGCATAATTTACAATTTGCTAATAAAGCGCCCGCTGAGTTTTGAGCATGTATATATTTTGGTCGCTCTGCTTTTGTTACCAACTCTTCAAAAAATGCATATTGCTGTTTCATTGAATCACCAGGTTCATCTGCATTGGCAAAGTGAGTAAAAACGCCGTCAAAAATAAGATTTGGATGTTCTTTAATAAGATTAATGACTAACTGATACTCTTCAAGCGTTTTAATCCCTAGTCTCCCCATTCCAGTATCTAATTTCACGTGAAGATATACATGATCTGAGTTATCTTCTATATAATGAATCGCTCGTTCTAACCAAAACTGTGAAGGCACAGTTAAGGTAATGTCATATTGAATCGCTTTATTTATATCTTTCGGTGATATCGCACCTAAAACTAATAGTTTAGCATTTACATTATGTAAGCGTAATTCAATGGCTTCATCTAAAGTAGCAACTGCAAAAAATTGAGCCCCATTATTTTCTAAAATTTCTGCTATTTTTACACTTCCTAATCCATATCCATTCGCTTTAATTACAGGAATCACCAACTTATCACTTTGAAGTGTTTTAAAAATATTATAATTGTATAGAATGGCATCAAGATCTACAATTAAATATGTCGGTCTATAAGCAACATCTGACATATGAAGTCCTCCTTATTTAAACTTATAAAAAATTGATATGATTTACTTTTCTAATATTACTTCACTCATTGCGTAATGTTGTGTATGCGTAATCGAGACATGAACAATAAAACCAGGATATTCGATGCAAGGTTTCCCCTTTTCATCGTTATAACAATCAATATCATTAAATGCTACCGTTTTTCCTAACCCTGTTCCTAATGCTTTACTAAATGCTTCTTTAGTTGCAAATCGTCCTGCTAAAAATTCTAATTTTCTTTTATCATTTTTAAAAGAGTTAAATTTTTGCTGTTCTTGCTCTGTTAGTATTCTATGTATTAATTTATCACTTTGTTTAATATACACGTCTTTTATTCGGTCAATTTCAATTAAATCAATACCAATACCATGTATCATATCCACACCTCACTTAATTATCCTTTATCATTCATATAGTTCTAGTTCGTGTTTTCTATTTTGAATCATTTGTTTTAAATAAATCGCTTCTTTTTTTGCAATTAGTTCTATATTGCATTCTCCACCTGCAGTAGATAAATGAAGATGTGCTAATTTATATTTTCTCATTATGAATCCTTCTATGACTTCTATATTTTGTATTCTATAAAACGGTATCATATCTGTTTCAACAGTTATGATACCTTTTCTAATATGAATCTCGTTTTCATCATAGTAATAACTGAAATAATGATATCTCAGAAGCGGAATAACAATAATAAATAGTATGATATAAAGCAATATAATGACTATAGAAATAATGATATTAATTGAAAGTTTTGATATATGAGTAAAATAAACATCTATCATATTGAGTAGAAATAAAAAAACAGTAATAATTATAAGCCCTATCAATGATGTGATTCTCATCACCTTTAGACCACTCGTGTTCATAAAACTATGTTCACTCAATCTTAGACCCTCCTAAATAGGTCTCAATATTTAATTGAACCTGTTTTTCAGAAGCATATTTAAGCTTAATATCTTCATTTACCGCACCCTTAGCTATAATAAAATGTAAATGTGCTAAACGACTCTTTTCTAACAATGGATTTTGATTAACATTCATACCAATAATTTTATCCTTTTTAAAATAATAAGAATTAATATGCATGATACTTACTTGACGAAGTGCAATTTCATTTTTTCTATTGCATAATCCAGAAACAGATATATACACATACGCATGAATTGCCATAAAGATAATCATAATTATCGCTATCATATAACTCCATATACTCCAATAGTAAGCACCTATAGTTGCGCCAAGAATTAATATGATACTAGGTATAAAAAAATGTCGATGATATCCTCGTTTTGGTACATTTTCAGTAATAGAGTTAAATTGCATTTCAGGAATTAATTTTCTAATAATAAAATATGCCTCTTTTTTATTAATAAATGGAAGAATCATAATTTTTCCATTTTCACTTACATCTTCATTAGATTTAACTTCTAAATCACTTGTAATAATAAAGTATATAGAGGTATATCCAAATAACTTTCTAATAAATGACTGTTTTTCTACAACTGCTTGTAATCGTTCAGTAGGCACTGTGATATTTTTTACATTTAGTAATCCATAAGTAATTTTCAACTCATTATCACGTTGTGTGATTGTATAGTTATAATAACGGAGAAAAACAATTAGAGTACCTATAACATAACAAAATATAAGTACAGTCAATATAATAATAGTCACTAAAAACGTCACTGACTGTATCCATTGAAAAAGACGAGATGTCCATTTTTCCCATGGGATAACATCTTCAAATGCACCTATAATAGGGGAAATAGTGGCGAATGCTACACCTATCACGCCACTGGTCAATGACATAAAAATCAACAGTTTATTAGACATTTTAAAAATTACTTTATTATTACTATTATCTTCAGATATTAATTCTTGTTCGCTATTATTGGGCTTATGATTAGTCTCTATTTCTTGACTATCTAACTGAAGTTGTCTTTTTTTAATTGTACGTTCAATCAATTCACTTTGTTGTTTCGAAATCGTTTCAAGTTCAATACCATCACTCGGCGTTTTAATTTGTAGTCGTACTCCACCTACTAATTGATTAATCAGTCCTTGTGTGGTATCTAAGGATTGAATTCGATTCAAATTTAATTCTTTGCGTTTTTTATTTAACCATCCAGATGTGACTATAAATTGATCATTTTCTATCCAATAACGCGTTAGACGTACTTTTTGAAATTGATTAATCATAGAAAAAAGAATAATCAATAAAAAGATACCTGGTCCAATATAATGTCTAATATTTGTAAAATCAAAATTCCATATATTAAATCCAATAAACACGATAATGACAAAAATGTTTTGCTTTATAACATTTATTAGACCCGTGAAATAAGAAATCGGATGTAGTTTTTGAGGTTTAAATATCATCATTACTACCTCGCATTTGTGATAAGATATGTAATATTAATCGTTCTGCTTCTTTATTAGAAACAACAGGTGTTGTGAGTTCATGACCTGCAGTTACAACAATGATTCTCTTAAGATTAAACTGTTTTAATAACGGATTTGTTTTAACCTTTAAAAGTTGTAACCTTTCAATTTTTGTTGTTTTGTACCTTTTAAAAATAAAAGTATTTAAAATTTCTATGTTCTTATTTTCTATATTATAAAATCTATAAGAGTATCTATTGATAGGTTGGAGAATAAAACGAATAAGAGAACAAATAGTTAACACAAGTAGAATATAAAAAATAAAATGTGGCCAGTGAAATGCTTTCCAACAACACAACCCACCACCCAAAATAATGAGCTCTATTAGTAACGTGACTCCACTTACTAACCAATGATATAAAAATGCGGATTTAGGACTTTTATGAAAAGAGTGATGTAATTGCACAATAAACTCCTTAACAATTTTTTTATATTATATCATACTATTTTTTAAAAATAATATGATAGATATTAATGTAAAAACCAAAACTGAATACTATCTATTTAAATACGATCAATTATCCTCTTTTTCTTTAAAATAATATTAGTATAAGCATTTATAAATTTAATAGGTAACTTATAATCAAAAAGAGCTTGAGACATATGTTTATATCTCAAGCTCAATCAAGCAAATTTATTCTTATCTATAACAACTATTTTTGTAAATCAGCAAACGTACGACCTTTGATAGATGTTTTTCTTTTATCTTGTCTATCTCGACGATCTTGTTTTTTACCTTTTTTCTTGTTGAAATTACCTTTTGATCGTTTATTTTTGTTATCAAATTTATTATTTCGTTTACCACCACGT
This sequence comes from Staphylococcus sp. HMSC034C12, assembly GCF_001835895.1. Taxonomy (NCBI): domain Bacteria; kingdom Bacillati; phylum Bacillota; class Bacilli; order Caryophanales; family Staphylococcaceae; genus Staphylococcus; species Staphylococcus sp. HMSC034C12. The sequence goes on from NZ_KV826310.1 coordinate 11,179, forward strand.
CTTGATTGATTACCTTTATTATTACGACTCTTTCTTGCAAGTGGCTTTTCGAAAGTTAATTGAACTTCAACTTCATCGTTTGCTTCGACAAGTTCTTGTAATAATGAAGCTACTAATTCAGTACTATCATATTCTTCTAATAATTCACTAGAAATACGTTTTAAACGATCTTCACTCTCACGTGACATCCAGTTTTTAACTTTGTCTTTAATATCTTCTTCACGTGCTTTAAGCACTTCTTTACGATGAGGTGGTCTTAAAGCTTTCATTCTTCTGTCATTTACTTCTTCAATTTGACGAATGTAATCCATTTCAATTGGGTTAACAAACGTAACAGCAATACCTTCTTTACCTGCACGACCTGTACGTCCAATTCTATGTGTATAACTTTCAGTATCTTGAGGTATATCAAAATTATATACGTGACTTACACCTGAAATATCAAGACCACGTGCTGCAACGTCTGTGGCAACTAATATATCAATTTGATCGTTTTTGAATTTTTTAAGTACTTCTAAACGTTTGGCTTGTGTAATGTCTCCATGTAATCCTTCTGCTTTGTAACCCTTAGTAAGCAATGCACTTGTTAACTCATCCACACGACGTTTAGTTCTACCAAATACAATAGCTAACTCAGGTTGATGTACATCTAAGAAATTAGTAAATGTATCAAATTTTTCTAACTCTTTAACAATTGTATAGTATTCGTCGATTTGAGGATCAGACATTTCATTGTTCATTGTTTTAACAATTTGTGGTGACTTCATAAATTGTTGTACTAATGTCTGAATAGCTTTAGGCATTGTCGCTGAAAATAACATTGTTTGTCGTTGTTCAGCAGGGATTTTATCCATAATAAATCTCATATCATCAATGAAGCCCATGTTCATCATTTCGTCCGCTTCATCTAAAATTAAAGTATGAATATCATTCGTTTTTAATGTACGACGATTTAAATGATCGATAACACGTCCTGGTGTTCCTACTACAATTTGAGGCCCACGTTTTAACGCTTTAATTTGTCTATCAATTGGCATACCACCAAAGACAGTAACAACTTGAATATTTTGTCCACGACTGAATTCGCGTAATTGTTCAGCAACTTGCATTGCTAATTCTCTTGTAGGTGCTAAAATTAAAGCTTGAACGCCTGATTTTCCAACAACTTTTTCTATTAAAGGGATACCAAAAGCTCCTGTTTTACCCGTACCTGTCTGAGCTTGACCAAGGATATCTTTTCCTTCTAATGTATAAGGGATACTTTCTTTTTGGATCGGTGTTGGTTCTTTAAAACCCATTTCTTCTAGGGTTTTTACCGTTTTATCCGAAATCCCTAATTCTTTAAAATTTTGCAATATAATTCTCCTTTTAATTCTTTTATTTATCAATATACGTTTTTGTATATAAGGTCTTCTTATTACGTCAACTTCTATATAGTACCACCTAAAAATAGTTATAGCAATAAAGCAATTTTCATATCTACAGCAAATAACATTTTTAAGTAGAGTATTGGTTCTATTAAAATAATAAAAAGAAGTTGCTTTGAAACCTTTCATTTCTAAGCAACTCTTAATTATTATTAATAATTAAATTAAAGCATTTACTACTTCTTCAAGTTTATTACCACGTGACCCTTTAATTAACACTTTGTCATCAGGTTGTAAAATAGACTTTAAATAATGAGTCAGTTCATTTTTATCTGAAAAATAAGCTACATCTTCCACAAACTGGCCACCTGTACGACTTATAAACTTAGCATCATTACCGTAAGTAAGTAACGTATGAATACCTTTATTGTCCAAATAAGCACCTACATCTTCATGCATACGTTGACTATTTTCACCTAATTCTAAAGAATCAGCGAGTACAATGATTTTACGTCCATTCATATTACTTAATGTATCAATAGCAGCTTTCATACTTGTTGGACTTGCATTGTAAGCATCATTAATAACCGTAATTTGATTATTAGTAACATGTCGTTCCATACGCATACCTGTGAGTTGTACATTACTTATATTCTTTTGAATTGTGTCGTAATCTAAACCAAGTTCATGTCCAATTGCAATAGCGATAGTAGCATTTTTCATGTTGTGAATACCTAAAATTGGTAATTCATAATGTTCCTTGTTATTTATCGTAAATGCTATACCATCATTTTTACTATTTTCCACTTTACATACTAATGTATTGTCATGATTTAAACCAACACTAACAAGTTTAGCATCTTTCACATTTTCAACATGCGGTTTTAGAAGTGGTTCATCTCCATCATATATAAATGTGCCATCAGATTTAAGACCAATAGTAATTTCAGATTTGGCTTTAGCAATACCTTCTCTAGAACCTAAATCTTGCATGTGAGATTCACCAATATTTGTGATAACCGCAATATCAGGTTCCGCAATTTTAGATAACAATTCAATTTCATGGAATCCTGACATACCCATTTCCAAAATAGAAATTTCTGTGTCTTTGTCTAATTGAAGAATGGTTAAAGGTAAACCAATTTCATTGTTATAGTTACCTTGTGTTTTTTTGACTCTAAATTCGGTATGTAACACACTTTCAATCATATCTTTTGTTGTGGTTTTACCATTAGAGCCGGTCACTCCAATTACTTTTGGATTAACATGCTTTAAGTACGCTTTAGCTAATTGTTGTAAAGCAGTTAATGTATCATCTACCCATATAATAGGTCCTTGAATTGAATCGCTAATATCCTGTCCTTTTTCATAAAATGAAGCACCAGCACCATCTTTTAGTGCTTGTTCTACAAAACGATGACCGTCTACATTTTCACCTTTAAATGGAACAAATAACATCTCTTTTTCTACATGACGAGAATCGATAGTGACTCCTTTAATTTGATGTTCTAAATATGCTTCATCAATATCGCAAGATATCCATTTTTGAATTTGTTTTAAAGAAACTTCAATCATACTTAGGCTCCTCGCTTAATCGATAGTATATTTATTTTTCTTTTTATCTTCGTAACGTTCTTTAGCTAAATCAATTAGTTTAGTGATTAAATCAGAGTATGATAATCCCATATTTTCCCATAAACTTGGATACATGCTAAATGCTGTAAAACCAGGCATCGCATTTGTTTCATTAATGTAGATTTGATTATCTTCCGTCACAAAGAAATCGGCACGTACTAATCCAGAACAATCTGTAGCTTTAAATGCTTCTAATGCCATATTACGTAACGTCATTTGAACCTCTTCATCTAAATCTGCTGGAATTTGTAAACTGATTTTACCGTCTTTATATTTTGACTTATAGTCATAAAATTGAACATCTTTAATTACTTCTCCAGGCCATGTTGTTTCAGGATAATCATTACCTAAAACTGCGACTTCCACTTCACGTGCAATAATACCTTGTTCAATCACTAACTTACGATCAAATTGAAATGCTTCTTCAATCCCTTTTTTAAGTTCATCTTCATTATTACATTTACTAATACCCACACTAGATCCAAGGTTAGCAGGTTTTACAAATACTGGGTATGTTAATTTATCATTAACGAGTTTAATAATATTACCTTCATATTTTTCATATTCACTTCTTAAAAAACTAATATAAGGTAGTTGTGGTAAACCGCGATGTTCAAACAATTGTTTCATTACTAATTTATCCATCGAACTTGATGCAGCTAATACACCATTTCCTACATATGGTAAATCTAGCACTTCAAATAAACCTTGAATGGTACCATCTTCACCATTTGGTCCATGTAATAATGGGAAAATAGCATCATATTTACTTCCTTCCCCATTTTCTTTTAAAAGTAATGTAATTTCTCCAGGACTTATGTCTTCTAAATGTAATTCTTCAACAGTTTTAATATTTTTTGTAATATTTTCTTTTTTCTTCCATTGACCATCATTTGTAATATATATAATATCTACAAGATACTTGTCTTTATTAATCGCATTTAATACATTTTGTGCTGTTAAAATTGATACATCATGCTCAGCACTTTTACCACCATATACGATACAAATATTTTCTTTTACCATGTTTTATATCCTCCATCGAGAAAAATAATGACAAAAGCCATTTATAAATTGAAGTTTAATTACGCTTTTGTTTCTCTCATCATAATTATAATACTATAATGTATTAAGTTTAAATTGTTAATTATACTTTTCATTAACGATATGTAATTTAAATTATTCTTTCTAAATGTCCATATTATCACAGTATCAGTGTTTTTTGCATTTACCAATAAATAAAAATATGTATATTTCTTAAAGAATAGTCCATTCATGTTAATTGTTATTTTTTAGATTAAACTGCTTCGACTTTATATCATCTTCTATATTTTGTAGCATAATCATATAAAGTCATGTAAAATCTATATATACTATTCCATAGAATTTAAGGAGTTTTTTATGAAATATTCATCCCGTCAACAGCCTACAACACATTGGCTTCGAAAAATTGACTGGATACTTATAGCATTAATAATGATTTTAGCCATCATTAGTGTGACTACAATCAGTTCTGCTATGGGTGGCGGCCAATATAGTGCCAATTTTGGTATTCGTCAAATTATCTATTATATTTTAGGAGCAATACTAGCACTTATTGTGATGATTTTTTCTCCCAAAAAAATAAAAAATAATACATATATATGGTATATCTTCTTTTGTATCTTACTACTAGGTTTATTAATCATTCCTGAAACACCTATTACGCCTATTATTAATGGCGCTAAAAGTTGGTATGCTTTTGGTCCAATTAGTATTCAACCTTCAGAATTTATGAAGATTATTTTGATACTTGCATTGGCTAAAATCGTTTCTAATCATAATCGATTTACATTTAATAAATCTTTTCGTACTGATTTAATCTTATTTTTTAAAATCATTGGCATATCCCTGGTACCTATGATATTAATTTTACTTCAGAATGATTTAGGAACTACATTGGTTCTGTGTGCCATTATTGTTGGAATCATGCTAGTGAGTAGTATTACATGGCGCATTCTTGCTCCTATCTTTATTACTGTAGCCGTATTAGGAAGTAGCATTATTTTAGCCATTATATATAAACCCTCTCTGATTGAGAAAACGTTACATATCAAAATGTACCAAATGGGTCGAATCAATTCATGGTTAAATCCTTATGCTTATAGTAATGGAGATGGCTACCATTTAACGGAATCGTTAAAAGCTATAGGATCCGGTCAATTATTTGGTAAAGGTTATAATCACGGAGAAGTATACATTCCAGAAAACCATACCGATTTTATTTTTTCTGTCATTGGAGAAGAAATTGGATTTATTGGAGCAGTGATATTACTTCTTATATTCCTAGCTTTAATTTTCCATCTTATCCGTTTAGCTATAAAAACAACTTCATCATTTAATAAGGTATTTTTAATTGGTTATATTTCTTTACTCGTCTTCCATATTTTGCAAAATATCGGTATGACGATTCAACTCTTACCTATTACAGGTATACCACTACCATTTATTAGTTATGGTGGTAGCGCATTATGGAGTTTAATGCTAGGTATTGGTGTTATACTTTCTATTTATTACCATCAAAAGCCAGCGTCCAAAGATGCTTAGTGATAAATATATTTTAATTCAGTTAATAACATGAAAATAGTATAAAAGAGAATGGGACAAAACTCATTTTGACATTATCGTTCCACTTCGATAATGTATCTCCAACATATAAAAAAGTCTGAGACAACTAATAATGTCTCAGACTTTTTTCAATCACATATTATTTAAGTTCTTGAGTAACGGTTTTTGTGGTAGGCAAAGTATTAATAATGTCGAAACGAGATTTTGTTTTTTTGATATTGACGCCTAAAGATGATAATAATTTGACTACATTTTGTAACTTATCTGATTTGTTCATGGTATCTCACCTCGTTTTTTGACCTTCAATGATATACTACCCTAATTAGTCATGCTTTACTACCATATTTGAAAATTATTTTAAATTATTTAAGTTACACTAAAGCTTTTTATTATGAAAGTACTTTAAATCCAGCGTCATAAATTTCTTTTTCAATACTATTTAAATTAGTAGGTGTTTCATATTCAACATTAACCTTATTTCTTTCTATATCGATTGATACCGTATGTACTCCAATCATATTTAACAAACGTTCATTTAACATTTGTGCTTGTTCTTCTGTTTCAATGTTATCTATAAATACAATATTACGGTTTAACATATTACAATCTCCTAACTAATCTTTCACTAGTTTTTGAAATGTCACTAGTAGTTCTTCCATTGCTTCTTCTTCAGTACCTTGATTTATTTTTTCCATAATACAACTTTTCATGTGATGTTCCAGTAACTTAGTAGCAACACTATTAAGTGCTGAACGTGTTGCTCTTATCTGAGTTAATACATCATCACAGTAGACGTCTTCATCAATCATTCGATTAATTGCTTTAACTTGTCCTTCTATTCGATTTAATCGAGATTTTAAATTTAATTTAACTTGCTCAGAATGATGGGCATGATTTTGATTTTCCAACTAATTCACCCTTTCATAACTTCTATATCATCGTATAATTTCCTCTTTATTACGTCAATTATACATTTTTATTTTAAAAATTAATCATACCATTTATTATAGTGCATGGTACAATATTTGTTAGTACATTAATTTTAAATGATTTAGGAGGTTCAATTAATGAATATGGTAGAGATCGTGCAATTATCTTTTTTACACTCTTCTTTAATTATTAACATCATATTAATCACTGCCTTTATATTAAACTTGATTTTCGCATTTATCATTATCTTCATGGAACGTCGTAGTGCAGGTTCCATTTGGGCGTGGCTTTTAGTTCTTGTATTTCTACCGATAGTAGGATTTATTTTATATCTATTATTAGGGCGTCAAATACAACGCAAACATATTTTTAAATTAAAAAAAGAAGATCGTAAAGGTTTAGCTATGATCGTTGATGAGCAATTAAATGCACTTGAAAAAGATGATTTTTCTAAAGGTAATCATCAAATTGTTAAGTTTAAAGAAATGGTGCACATGTTACTCTATAATAATGCTGCATTTTTAACTACTGATAACAGTATAAAAATCTTTACAGATGGTCATGCTAAATTTGACGCATTAATTGAAGATATTCAGAATGCTAAAGATTATATACATATTCAATACTATATTTTCAAAAGTGATGGTCTTGGACGTCGTATTTTAAAGGCACTCGAAGACAGACTTGAAGATGGTATAGAAGTTAAAATGTTATATGATGATATGGGTTCAAGAACATTACGCAAGAAAGATTTGAAACAGTTTAAAGACAAAGGTGGACGCGCAGAAGCCTTCTTCCCTTCCAAATTGCCCTTAATCAATTTAAGAATGAATAACCGTAATCATAGAAAAATTGTAATTATAGATGGCAAGATTGGCTATGTTGGGGGGTTTAATGTTGGTGATGAATACCTTGGTAAAGATAAAAAATTTGGTTATTGGAGAGATACTCATTTAAGACTTGAAGGTGATTCTGTCAATGCATTAGAATTAAGATTCATCTTAGATTGGAATTCACAATCAACACGTGACAATATCAGCTATGAAGATAGATATTTTCCTGATGTAGATTCAGGCGGCGAGATTGGTGTTCAAATCGCTTCAAGTGGTCCTGATGAAGACTGGGAACAAATTAAATATGGCTATTTAAAAATGATTATGTCAGCAAAACATTCTATTTATATTCAATCACCTTATTTTATTCCTGATCAAGCTTTTATTGATGCCATAAAAATTGCCGCTTTAGGTGGAGTTGAAGTTAATTTAATGATTCCTTGTAAACCCGATCATCCTTTTGTTTATTGGGCTACATTAAAAAATGCCGCTTCTTTATTAGACGCAGGTGTTAAAATTTATCAATATAATAATGGATTTCTACATTCAAAAACACTCATTGTCGATGATGAAATCGCTACTGTAGGTACAGCAAATATGGATAATCGTAGTTTTACATTAAATTTCGAAGTGAATGCGTTCATTTATGACGAAGATATTTCTCTTCAACTTAAAAAAGCATTTATTAAAGATATGAAAGTCTCATATGAGTTGACTAAAGAATTATATAATCAACGTAGTACTTGGATTAAGTTTAAAGAAGACATATCTCAATTATTATCACCTATTCTTTAAACGCATTCAATACATGTTTTTAAAGGAGTAGTTTATGAATCAAGCAGAACAAATATTATTAGCTAAAGAATATATGTACCAATTTCATAAAAATGATTACTCTGGACATGATATTGCACATATTGAACGTGTCACATTATTAGCTAAATATATTGCCAAACAAGAACATCAAGGCGATTTTCTTACAATAGTATTGTCAGCTTTATTGCATGACGTCATAGATGATAAATTGACTGATAAACACCATGCTTTAAGCGAATTACATCAATTTTTTAAAAAAATAGAATTGGATGATACTGTTCAAAAGAATATTATTTTTATTATTAAACATTTGAGTTATCGAAATGGTAGAAATAACGATGTTACACTTCCAATCGAAGGACAAATCGTTAGAGATGCTGATCGCTTAGATGCTATTGGTGCTATAGGTATCGCAAGAACGTTTCAATTTTCTGGACATTTCAATGAGCCGATGTGGACAGAATCTCCCTATCATTCAATTCCTTCAGAAAAAGATATGGTTGATTTACCTCCTTCTGCTATTAGACACTTCTATGATAAGTTATTAAAATTAAAAAAATTAATGCATACACAAACAGGATTTCAACTAGCTGAAGAACGTCATCAATTTATGAAACTATTTTTATCTCAATTTTATAGCGAGTGGCACTTAGAAGAATAAAAAAAGTAGGAAAAGATCATCTATCTTTTCCTACTTTTTTATCGTATTATGCTTATATTATTTTTTCTTCTTATTATTTTTAGAAACAACTTGCGTATTTTTACCTTTTTTATTTGAATTATTTTCTTTATGTGCCTCAACCATAGGTCCAATTTCTTGTTTTGCAACTTTTTCATAATGTTTATTTGCAAAGAATGTTTGAATAATTAAGAATGCCGCACTGACAGACCAATATAAACCTAGTGCTGAAGCTGAACTTAATGAAATCCAAATAATCATAATAGGTGAAACAATCATCATCATATAAGTCATTTGACGTTGTTCTTCAGGCATTTGTTTACTTGACACCCATGCTTGAATAAAGTATAACACACCGGCAATAATAGTAATCCAAATATCAGGATGTACTAAATTAAACCATAAGAAATGTGGATGTTCTGTAATACCGCCACCAATACGATAACGCAATACGAAATATAATCCCATAACAATAGGCATTTGAATTAAAACAGGTAAGCAGCCTAAAGCACTCTTCATAGGATTGATATCATATTTCTTATAAACTTCCATCATTTCCTGATTAGCAGCCATTTTTTCTTCTTGAGTACGTGCACGTTTCACTTTTTCTTGTACACCTTCTACTTCAGGTTTAGCAATTTTCATTTTTTCACGCATCATATGGCTATTTTTATAGTTTGATAGCATGAAAGGCAATAAGATAATACGAATAACTAATACTAAAACGATGATTGCAATACCATAATCATCATGAAAAACAGAATGGCCTAACCAATGTAGAATTTTAGCCATTGGTTCAACGAATGTATTGTAGAAAAATCCATTTCTATTACTAGATTTGGAATAGTCACATCCAGCTAAAAAGACCATTACCCCTAATAACAAAGGTAGTCGCGCTTTCTTCTTCATTTTTACACCTCTATTGATATATTCACGTAGAAATAATTTTATCATAGATAGGGTGTACTAGAAAACAAAAACTGAAAAAAAGAGATATTTATTTGAAATAGTGCTTTAATTTATTAACAGTCTTGTCAATATTTTGACTATGTGTAATGACTGAAATAACTGACACACCATCAGCGCCTTCTTTAGCTATAGGTTCACAATTGTCTTCAGTAATACCACCTATAGCAACCATAGGTAAGCTTGGATTAATATTTTTTAATGTTGCAATCATTTCAGGACCTACAGGGGCACTTGCATCAGATTTTGAAGATGTCTCATACATTGGACCTACACCTATATAATCTACGTGTTCTAAATCTGATTGTTGATATTCCTTTACGTTTCCTACACTTAACCCTATAATTTTATTTTTAAAACGATTAGCAAAAGAAGCAATTATTTCGTCATCTTGACCTACATGTATACCATCTGCATCAATTTTTTCAGCTAAATCCACATCATCATTAATTAGAAAAGGTACTTTATACTCATGACAAAGTGTTTTTAATTCCTTAGCTAAGGCTTCTTTTTCATCCCCTACTAAAGCATTTGGCCCTTTTTCTCGAAATTGAAATAATGTAATTCCTGATTCTAATGCTGCTTTTAAAACATCTTTAATATTTTGATCACCGATGATGTCTTGTGTTCCACATATAAAATAGACTTGTAAGCTTTTTGAATCAAACATATTTAAACCTCTTCACGTTTTACAAATTGTTTATAAGTATCATAGTTAAGTTGATACATTTCATCAAGTAATTGAGATAAAAATGTTCCAGGTCCATTAACCTTTTCACTTTTTTCAGCAATCTCTGCAGCGATATTATAATAACTTACTGATTCTTCTAATACTTGTAATGATGGATGTGTATTTCTAAATAAAAATCCAGCAACTAAACCGCCTAATAAACAACCAGCGCCTGTGATTTTTGCCAGTAATGGAGAACCATTTGATAGTTTGACAATTTGATTATCTTGAATAATAACATCTTCTCTACCTGTAATAACAATTGCTGTTTGATATTTTTCATAAGCTTTTTTAGCAATTGTCACTACATCTAAGTCTGTTTCCCCATCAGTGCCTTTCATTGTAGTATTTGAATCTACTAAAGTAAGAATTTCAGATGCATTTCCTTTAATCACAGAAACATTTATTTCAGAAAGAAAAGTTTCACAGAATTGTTTACGATATGTTGATGCGCCTACAGCAACTGGATCAAATACAATGGGTGTACCTTGTTGATTAGCAATTTTTCCAATTTCTAAAATATCTTTTTCATTTGCTTTAGTTAATGTTCCAATATTTATAAGCAGTGCCCCTGCTACTTTATAGAACTCTTCTGCTTCTTCTGGAGCTTCACTCATTGCTGGACTTGCACCAATACTCAAGAGTCCATTCGCAGTGAAGTTTTTAACCACATCATTGGTATAACAGACTACTAGTGGATTCTCTTGTCTTATCTTTTCTAAACTATTCATCGTCTAAACCTACTTTCTTCATATAAGCAAAATGGTTTACCGGGCCGCGTCCTTGACCGATTTCAGGTGTATGTTCAATACTTAATGAAATAAATTTTTTAGCTTTTTTTACAGCTTCATAAATTGTTTTACCTTTAGCTAGTTCGGCTGTGATAACAGCTGAAAATGTGCAACCTGTACCATGAGTATGTGGCGTATTAAATCGCTTCTCTTCAAAAGTATAGACATCATCTTTAGTAAATAAAAAGTCTTTAGCATTATTTAAATCAGCAGAATGACCGCCTTTAATTACTACACCTTTACTTCCTATTTCATTTATAAATATATGACCTGCTTTACGAATATTATCTTCAGTATCAATTTTCAAGCCAGTAATTTCTTCAGCTTCTGGAATGTTAGGAGTAACGACATCCGCTAATGGTAAGAGCGTTTTCTGAAGATGTTTTTTTGTTTCATCATCCATTAAGGAATCACCACTTTTTGCTAGCATAACTGGATCGATAACATAGGGAATATTGCTATGATTTTTTAAATACGTTTGAATCAGTTCCATCGTTTCATGTGTAGCAATCATTCCAGTCTTAATTGCGTGAGGTAATTCATCATCAAATACGCTATCTAATTGTTCTTTAACCCAACTAGTTTCTAGATTATGGATATGTTGAACTCCTTTAGTATTTTGAGCCACAATACTTGTAATAGCAGCCATTCCATATACGCCACAAGCATGGAATGATTTTAAATCTGCCATAACTCCTGCGCCACCAGAAGGGTCAGTACCAGCAATTGTTAACGCAATCTTAGGTTTATTCATGATTTGCTCCTCCAAAATCCCATTCTTCATCAATGTATGCCATATTAAAGAAGTGACGTTCATGTACAGTACTTTGTAAAAATGCTTCTTTAATTTCTCTTTTTTCCTGTTCGGTACAATGTTCTGTAAGTTCATTTAACAAACGGTCAAATACTTCAATTAAAGGTGCCATTTCAGTGCTATAAAAATCAAACCACTTAGCAGTAAGTGCATCTCTATTAAGATTTGAATCTTCTAATCCCCATTTAGCAACCACTTCATATACGTAAGGACATGGTGCCATTGCAGCTATAGTGTATGCAGCATTTTCGTGTGTATAAGCATGATAATACATATGTTTAATGTAATGATCTCCACTAGGTGGCCACACTTTTTCTTTTACAATTTCTTCATAAGGTTCATTAATATAGTCCGCTAAAATTTCATGGGCTTCTACTTCGCCGTCTAACATAAATTCAATTTGCTCTACTAAGAATTTCACTTCTTTCATAGTAGGTGCTTTAGGAATAAGTAAAGCATATAAATTAGTAAATTCTTTTAAATAAGAAGCATCAGCACGTAAGTATTGGCGTACTGCTTGTTTTGATAATTTTCCCTTTAATAAATCTTGAATAAAACCATCATTATAAATCTCTTCAATAATTGGCTTTGACGCTTGCTTTAATTCATCTGAAAAACTCATTAACTATTCCTCCTTAAATAAAAAAACTACATTTCAACGTAGAAATGTAGTCAATATTCAAAAAAATAGAATGAATGAATATGTATTACTACTTTCCTACGTTGGCATTAACCAAATCAGGTTATAAGGGTCTGAATGCTTCATCTCAGCCATGTTCCATGGCTCCCCTAGTAGTCTTTAGTTTAATTTAACCATAACAAAACCATTGTTATAATTCAAATAAAAAAGATATTCATTGAAATAAGTTTAATTCATACAACTATTATTATAAATATAATAAATAAAGAATAGTACAGAAATCTTTCTAAATTCAGTCATTACTATCAATATATATAAAAATGCCTAAGACAACTCATATTGTCTCAGGCACTAGTAAATTATTTATTAAGTTTTACGCTGTAACCCATTGAGATGGACCTGCAGTATTATAAAGTTTTACTGCCGCAGCATCTTGAACACTTTCAGGTGCTTGTGCTGGTGATACACCTTTATATTGTGCTGGTGCTACTGAATCCCAAGTAGATTGTAAGAATTGATATTTACCTGCTGCACCAGAAGAAGGGTTGATGGCATGAATATCTCCACCTGATTCGCGTTGAGCGATTTGTTGTAAATGACTATTTACATTTACAGATGAACCACTTGTTGATTGTTTAGGTTGATTTGTAGTTGCATTAGCAGGTGCTTGTTGTGTTTGAGTTGCTTGTTTAGTTTGTGTTGTTTTTGGTGCTTGTTGTGTTTGAGCTTCATTTGCATAGTGTTGACTTACATTTGAAGTTGAAGCTGATTGATTTATATGATTATAATTATTATTTTGGAAAGATACATTTTGTGCTGATTGAGTTGAAGCTACATTTTGATTAGCACTATTTACAGTTGAACCGTTTGATGGATAATATTCCCATTTAAAATATGTTCCATCTGACCAAAAATGATAAGTTTTACCATTTAAATTAAATTGGTAATTATAAGCTCCTTCTTGAATAGGATGTTGATTTAATGATTGATCGTTAGATTCCGCTAATTGAGCTAATTTTTCTTTATTAATTTGATTTTCACTTGCATCAGCATGACTTACGTTTCCTGCTACTAATCCTAAGCCTACTGCTAATGAAGATGCAATAATTGTCTTTTTCATAATAGTATAATCCTCCTAAGTCATTTGTTTTCTTAAATATTTTACGGATACTACTCTAACATCTAAAAAAGCTTAGCAGGTTACAGTGAAATAAAAAAAATATACTTATTTTACATTAAAATTACATAGATTTGTAAATAATTTTTCTTATATATATACTATAAACACTTTAATGGCAGTGTTTATTAGATATATAATAAAAGAACCAACTGTAATTACTTTGTAATATTTCAGAAAAATACACTGTCTTTTTTATCATTCAATGAATGAGTTGTATCTAATGTCTTATACATAGTTAAAGAGGTCGGAATATTTATACCGACCTCTTGAGTATATTTGAGTATAATTGAAAGACTTATTTTATATTAATTGGAAAGGTTTGGAGTATTAAAAATAGAGAGTTTTATTTTATATTCATTAATTCGAGATTATCAAATGGATAAGTGTCTGTATTTAGTGAGCTATCTGAGAGTTTTTCATTATTTAATTTAGGGGACATAAATTTAATTGTTTCAACATATAATTCTGTGACAAAGTGAGTTTGTTTTTCCTTTTCATATTTACGAGAACGCATTTGGCCAGTAATACCTACTAAAGATCCTTGAGAAGTATATTTTTCAATGTTGCTAGCCATCTTACCAAATGCTTTACAAAATATATAATCACACGCTATTTCATCATTTTCATCTTTATAATTACGTTCAGTAGCCACACTAAACGTTGCGATTTTCACCTCCTCATTATCATAAATTTTTGCATCTTTAGTCATACGACCAACGATTACTATCTTATTTAACATGTGTCACCTCCTTATATCGTTATATTAAATAGAATTGAATATAACGTCAAAAAGCTATTTTTTTAGATTTCTTCCCTTTTTAGTATTAATATCTGATATATTTAAGAAAAATATTAAGATATGAGACGACTTATTTAACAAAAAAACAATAATCATATAATTTAAAAATGTTTAAGAGTATGGGAGACATGTTATGAAGACTTTTAAAGCAGTTCGATTCCAAATAGTAAGCGATGATAACAGGATTTCAGAATTTGAACTTTATGATGGTGTTATTATAAATAAAGAGAATAGTGGTACAGGTTGGCTCCTAGAAATTGTAATTTCAGATACACATTATGATATCATGCAAAAATTTTATGAATCACAAACAGTATTAGATATCAGAGTAGTGATTACTAGACCTTCTAACGATCCAGCATTGTTTGATGCAACAATAAAACATATCTCTCTATTTGAAAGGAAAATATCAATTATTTTCGAGTGTCATATTTATACACACCGTCAGGTATACGCAGAAACACTATTAGAACAACTTATTGATGAAGGATTATCTGGAGAAGAATTAAAAATTACATTTAACAGAATGATGCAATCTAAACCGAAATTAAAAGAAGAAAAATTTGAAAGATAAAAATAGAGTAGTAACGAAATGAATGATTTCGCTACTACTCTTATTTTAATTAAGCATCTTGAATAGCAAAAGTAAGTTCACAACTACAAGCAAGTTGTCCATCAACAGTAGCTTTTGCTGTACCTTTTCCAATAGGACCTTTAATTTTTGTAATTTCAACTTCTAACATTAAAGTATCACCAGGTGTCACTTGTTTTTTAAATCTACATTTATCAATCCCAGCAAATAATGCAATTTTACCTTTATTTTCTTCACTATTTAACATAGCTACCGCTCCAGTTTGTGCCAAAGCTTCTGTAATGAGAACACCAGGCATAACTGCATAATCAGGAAAATGTCCTTGGAAAAACGGTTCGTTTCCTGAAACTTGTTTTAAACCTACACAACGCTTTCCTTCTTCATATTCAACAATACGATCAATAAGTAAAAAAGGTTGTCTATGAGGAATGATTTTTTTTATTTCATTATAATCAAAAATTGTTTCCATAACTATTACCTCAAATCTATTTAAAAATTAGTCATCGACTCTTTTGATATCTGCACCAAGTGATTTTAACTTCTCATGGAAATTAACATAACCACGATCTAAGTGTTTAAGTTCTGTCACTTGAGTTGTACCTTCTGCCACTAAACCAGCCAAAATAAGAGCTGCGGCTGCTCTTAAATCCGTAGCTTTTACTTGAGCACCTTGTAGTTGACTTTTACCTTCTATTTTAGCACTTCTACCTTCTACATTAATATTAGCATTCATTCTTCTAAATTCTGCAACATGCATAAATCTATTTTCAAATACTGTTTCAGTTACCACTTTATGGCCTTCAGCTGTTAATAATAATGCCATCATTTGTGATTGCATATCTGTAGGGAAACCTGGATGAGGCAGTGTTTTAATATCTACAGGTTGAAGTTCACCATTTGTAGTAACATGTACACCTTCCTCATTAAAATCGAGGTTAACTCCCATTTCTTCTAATTTATAAATTAAACTTGTCATATGTTCTTTAACAGCACCTTTTACAAAAACATCTCCTCTTGTAATTGCTGCTGCGATAATAAGTGTACCTGCTTCAATACGATCAGGTATAATTGCATGTTCAACGCCCGTTAATTTTTCAACACCATGGATAGTAATGGTATCTGTACCAGCACCAACAACGTTACCACCCATTTCATTGATATAATTAGCTAAATCTACAATTTCAGGTTCTTTAGCTACATTTTCGATAACTGTTTTTCCTTGTGCTAAAGAAGCACCCATTATAATATTTTGAGTTGCACCTACACTTGGAAAATCTAGATGAATATTTGCACCTTTCAATCCCTCTTTAGTGCTTGCGTATATATTTCCGTTTTCTAAATGAATTTCTGCACCTAAGGCTTCAAAACCTTTGATATGTTGTTCAATTGGACGAGCACCAATTGCACAGCCACCTGGTAATGCAACGATTGCATGACCTAAACGTGCTAATAAAGGTCCCATTACTAACACACTTGCTCTCATTTTACTCACATATTCATAAGGCGCTTCTTCATTTAGTGTAGCAGAAGCATCAACTGTAACTGATCCGTTTTCTTTATCATAATCCACTTTAGCATTTAAAGTAGATAAAACATTATTGATAGTAACAACATCACTTAAATCTGGCACATTGGTTAATTTACTTTGTCCTTCAGACGCTAATAACGATGCTGTAAGGACAGGTAATACAGCATTTTTAGCTCCTTCTACTTGAACTTCACCAGTAAGGCGATTGCCTCCATTTATAATTATCTTATCCATATTAATCCTCCACATTAAACTCCTATTTCTTATAACATTTCCCATTTTGAATTACTTATTTAATTAGTATATCTACATTTTTAGTTAATTAGTAGAAATTCATTTTTTAAAATAAATATTTAATTTGTGTAGAATACTGTAATAAATCCACGATAAAGTTACTTACTGCAGTACCCATTAAAATTGCTAAGAAAATCATACACACTTGTAGTTGTGTTGAATATCCTTTTTTAAAAAATTGATCTAATCTGAGAGAATGTAATGCCCAGTACGCAATACATATACATATTACATGTAAAAATAGATGTATTATTGCAAATTGTCCAACATATTCCATTCTTTTCTCTCCTTAAAGATTTCTGTAATATATTGTACATTAAAAAAGTTAATAATGATACATAAGAACGTTACGATATTTAATAAAAGTAACTAAAATAAAAATTTAAAGTTATTATCATTCTAAGTTCTTTTATGTACAATAAAAAAAGAGCTTGAAACACCATTAAATGTCTCAAACTCTTTTAATATATTAAGAATAATTAACTAAACCAATAATATTTTAATATCTGTTACTTTTTCATTAACCATTCTTACTAAATTGAAATAATATATTCATCATAAATATTATCCCACATCATTTAATTTAATCATTATTTTAATTCAGCTACACGCAGACGGTTTTCCGCTCTAGCTAATGCGCGTTTAGCTCGGTTAATGTCACTGTTATCCTCTTCATCTAAATGAGACTGAGCTCTTTGACGAGCCAACTTAGCTCTTTCTACATCAATCTCACTAGCTGTTTCAGCTGTTTGAACAATGACAGATACTTTATGTTGTCTAATTTCAACAAAGCCACCACTAACAGCTATATACTCAGTACCATTCTTAAACTTAACTTTAATATGGCCTATCTTTAATGCGGCAACTGTCGGAATATGTCCACTCATGATACCTATTTCGCCCGCAGTAGTTTGAAATACAACGAGTTCAACATCATCTTTTTCGTAGACTGAACCATTAGGAGTGACAATATCAAGATTTACTGTGTTCATTATCTTTACCTCCTAATTAGTTTAAACTTCAACACCCATATCTTTAGCTTTAGCAATAACATCATCCATACTTCCAACTAAACGGAACGCATCCTCAGGAATATGATCATATTTACCATTTAAGATATCTTTAAAGTCCGCTACAGTTGTTTTAACTGGAACATAAGAACCTTTTTGACCAGTAAATTGTTCAGCCACATGGAAGTTTTGTGATAAGAAGAATTGAATTCTACGCGCACGTTCTACTGTTAATTTATCTTCTTCAGATAATTCATCCATACCTAAAATTGCAATGATATCTTGTAATTCTCTGTATTTTTGTAATGTAGATTGAACTTCACGTGCAACTTCATAATGTTCTTGTCCAACAATAGATGGTTCTAAAGCTCTAGAAGTTGAAGCTAATGGGTCTACCGCAGGATAAATACCCATTTCAGTTAATTTACGTTCTAAGTTTGTTGTTGCATCTAAATGCGCGAACGCAGTTGCTGGTGCTGGGTCAGTATAGTCATCGGCAGGAACGAATACTGCTTGAATTGAAGTGACTGAACCTTTATTAGTAGATGTAATACGTTCTTGTAATTGACCCATTTCAGTTGCTAATGTTGGTTGATAACCTACAGCTGAAGGCATACGTCCTAATAATGCTGAAACTTCAGAACCAGCTTGAGTAAAGCGGAAAATATTGTCAATGAATAAAAGTACATCTTGACCTTGTTCATCACGGAAATATTCAGCCATTGTCAATGCAGATAAAGCAACACGCATACGCGCACCTGGTGGCTCATTCATTTGTCCAAATACCATGGCAGTTTTATTGATAACGCCACTATCGCTCATTTCATAGTATAAGTCGTTACCTTCACGAGTACGTTCACCTACACCAGCGAATACAGAAATACCACCATGTTCTTGAGCGATATTATTGATTAATTCTTGAATTAATACAGTTTTACCTACACCGGCACCACCGAATAAACCAATCTTACCACCCTTAATATAAGGTGCTAATAAGTCTACAACTTTGATACCTGTTTCAAGGATTTCTACTTCAGTAGACAATTCATCAAAATTAGGTTGACGACGATGAATTGGATCACGTCTAACAGAACTATCTATTTTTTCATTTAAATCTATTGTTTCTCCTAAAACGTTAAACACACGTCCAAGTGTTTCTTCACCTACAGGAACACTAATATCTTTACCAGTATTCACAACTTGCATACCACGTTGAACACCATCAGTTGAATCCATTGCAATAGTACGAACAACATCATCACCTAATTGCAATGCAACTTCTAATGTTAATTTGAATGTGCCATCATTTTTAGGGACTTCAATAATTAGGGCATTATTAATTTCAGGGACTTCATTATGTTCGAATCGAACATCAATTACAGGACCCATAACCTGAGTTACACGGCCATTACCCATGTTGTTTCCTCCTTTAAAATATTATTCAAGTGCGGCAGAACCACCAACAATTTCTGTAATTTGTTGAGTGATTTCAGCTTGTCTCGCTCTATTATATTGTAATGATAAGTCATCAATAAGTTCAGTTGCATTATCAGATGCATTTTTCATTGCAGTCATACGTGCTGCATGTTCACTAGCCTTAGCATCAAGAATCGTTCCATAGATTAAACTTTCAACGTATTGTGGAAGAATAACTCTTAAGATTGAGTCTTTATCTGGTTCAAATTCATATGACGACATTTGACCTTGGCCTTGACTAGAATCTTCTTGAGATAATGGTAGAACTTGTTTAACAGAAGGTTTATTTTCAAGAACACTAACATAGTGGCTATAATAAATCTTAAGTTCATCAATATGTTCTTCACTGAATAAGTCAATCGCATGCTTAGCGATAGCTTGTATTGATTTAAATGAAGGTTGATCAGGTACATCAACAAGTGAACTTTCAACTTCATAACCTCTATTTTTAAGGAAATCAACACCGGATTGACCTAAAACAATAATGCTATATTCATCACTATTTGTATGTTTTTCTTTAATGTCATTGACTAGTCGTTTAAGCACATTCGAACTATAAGCACCCGCTAATCCTTTGTCACTTGTAATAACCAGGTAACCACTACGTTGAATGTGTCTTGGTCTTAACATTGGATGACTTGAATTTTTACTTGCGCCTGCAATAGCAGTTATCGCATCTTGCATTTTTTCCATATAAGGTTCGAATTGCTTAGTATTTTTTTCAGCTCGACGTAATTTAGAACTTGAAACCATGTTCATCGCTTTAGTAATCTGTTTCATTTTTTTCGTCGATTTAATACGACTATCTATCTCTTTAAGAGAAGCCATTATCTCACCACCTTTTTGATTTAAAGTTTAGTTATTCAGACTTGCTAAAACTTTTCTTAAATTCATTAATAGCTGATTCAAATTTAGCATCATCAGGAAGGTTACCAGTTTCTCTGATTTCTCCTAATAATTCTGAAGCATTTGATTTAGACCAACTATTTAATTCATCTTCAAAACGTGTAATGTCTTCTACAGGAATGTCATCTAAATAACCTTTTGTTAAGGCATAAATAATTAACACTTGATTTTCAACAGGAAGTGGTTTGTTTTGATCTTGTTTTAAAACTTCAACCGTACGTTTACCACGTTCTAATTTTCTAGCAGTATATTCGTCTAAATCAGAACCAAATTGTGCAAATGATTCTAACTCACGATAAGATGCTAAATCTAAACGTAATGTACCGGCAACTTTTTTCATTGCTTTAATTTGTGCTGAACCACCAACACGTGATACAGACTGACCGGCATTGATCGCAGGTCGTACACCTGAGAAGAATAAATCAGATTGTAAGAAAATTTGTCCGTCAGTAATTGAAATTACGTTAGTTGGAACATATGCAGAGATATCTCCAGCTTGTGTTTCAATGATAGGTAAAGCTGTAATTGAACCGCCACCTAATGCATCGCTTAATTTAGCTGCTCTTTCTAACAATCTACTGTGTAAGTAGAAGACGTCCCCTGGATATGCTTCACGACCTGGAGGTCTGCGTAATAATAATGATAATTCACGATAAGCTGCTGCTTGTTTAGTTAAATCATCATATACAACAAGTACATTTTTTCCATTAAACATGAACTCTTCACCCATTGTTACTCCTGAATAAGGGGCAATGTATAATAATGGTGCTGGTTCCGCTGCTGATGCAGATACAACAATTGTGTAGTCTAAAGCACCAGCTTGACGTAATTTTTCAACGTTTGCACGTACTGTTGAATCTTTTTGACCAATAGCTACATAAATACAAATTGTATCTAAACCTTTTTGGTTTAAAATTGTATCAATACCAATCGTTGTTTTACCTGTTTGTCTATCACCAATGATTAACTCACGTTGTCCACGACCAATTGGTACTAATGCGTCAATCGCTTTAATACCAGTTTGTAATGGTTCATCAACTGATTTACGATCCATAACACCTGTTGCTTTTTGCTCAACAGGGCGTGTCTTAGTTGAATTGATAGGACCTTGTCCATCAATTGGTTGACCAAGTGGATTTACAACACGTCCGATAAGTTCTTCACCTACTGGCACTTCCATGATACGGCCAGTACGTTTAACTTCGTCGCCTTCTCTAATTTCACTATAAGGTCCTAAGATTACGACACCCACATTTGATTCTTCAAGGTTTTGTGCTAAACCAAGCACTCCATTTGAAAACTCTACAAGCTCACCAGCCATACAATCATTTAATCCGTGAATTAATGCAATACCATCACCAATTTGAAGGACGGTACCTACATCATCAACAGACATTTCTGACTCATAGTTTTCAATTTGTGAGCGAAGTAATGCACTGATTTCTTCAGCTTTGATGGCCATCTATGTCACTCCTCTTTTTTAATTAACTCTTTTAAATTTACGCTCTATTTGTTCTAAATCATTTTTTATACTGCCATCTAATACAGTAGTCCCAACTTTTGCTCTAAAACCGCCAATTAAGTTAGGATTTATTTTAGTTGTAATATGTACTTTAGACAATTTAGTTTTGTTAAGAATTACACTTTCAATACGAGATAATTCTTCTTCATTCAATTGATATACAGATTCAACCAAAGCATCACCTTGATTATAATGATGGTCATACAAATGTTTAAATTCTTTAAAGATAGAATGGATAAGCGCTAAATGACGATTATTTGCTAAAATCATTAGCATATTTTTTAAGTAATAGTTCGCATCCCCAAATACAATACCTGCGAATTTACGTCGTTCAGAAGCAGGCTGATTAGGATTTGAATCAATTGCTTTTAAATCATCAATGTAATTTAAAGTTGCATGACTAACTTCTTGTAATTCTTCATACATTAAATCTAATCGATCTTTATCTATAGAGACATCAAATAAAGCTTTAGCATATTTTTTTGCTACATCTGCCATTATTTATCGCCTGCCTCTTTAAGATACTTATCAACGAGACCTTTTTGATCTTGTTCTGAAATTTCTTTTTGTAAAACTTTAGAAGCTATTAAAACAGATAACTCAGAAACTTGATTATTAATATCTGCAAGAGCGCGTTCTTTTTCACTGTTGATTTCACTTTGTGCTGTTTCAATCATACCGTTTGCACGTTCATGTGCATCTTTAATAATTTCTTCATGTTGTTTACGTGCTTGAATTCTTGCATTTTCAAGAATATGATGAACTTCATCTTGTGTTTCTTTAAGTGTCTTTTTATTTTCTTCTTCAAGTTTTTGTGCATTCAATTTTGCTTCTTCAGCTTCGTCAATATCTCTATTAATATCGCGTTCACGTTTATCCATTACTTCTTTTAATGGACCCCAAGCAAATTTTTTCAATAACGCTAATAGGATTATAAATGTAATAATTGTAACAATTGTTGTTCCCCATTCAACGCCACCTGTAGTTGCACCTAAAACAAATGAATTAGTTAATGCGTTCACTGGCATTTGACACTCCTTTCATTATTAATCATCACTTTGCCACTAAATAAAACGAATGGCGAAGATCAAAGAGACTTCGCCTCGAACATTTCTTATCTGAATAATGTCATGAATGAGATAACAACGCCGATGATTGGTAATGCTTCAACTAAACCAATACCAATGAACATAATACTCATTAATTGACCACGTGCTTCTGGTTGACGTGCTACACCTTCAACTGTTCTAGAAACAATAAGACCGTTACCGATACCAGCACCTAATGCTGATAAACCGATTGCAATTGCTGCTGCGATTAAACCCATATTAATAATTCCTCCTAAAATGTTTGTTTATGTTAATGTGCGTCCGCAACTTTATGGGACATGTAAACCATAGATAGCATAATAAAGATATATGCTTGGATTGTACCGACAAAGATTGAGAATCCTTGCCATATAATTAAGCCAGGAATACTAATTATCCAGCCCCAGCCGTTTTGGAAAAACAGGCCAGCTAATAGTGATAATAGTAACTCACCAGCAAAAATATTACCGTAAAGACGTAAACCTAGTGTTAATGTTGAAGAGAATTCTTCAAAGACATTAATAATTGCTAATGGCCAGAAAGGTTTAAAGTAATTACCAACATATGCTTTTGTTCCACGCATTTTAACACCATAGTAATGTGTTAATAAAATCATCATCGTAGATAACGTCAACGTTACAGTCGCGTCAGCAGTTGGAGATTTCCACCATAAATAATGATCATGTGTAACAATTGCAAATGGTAAACCTAGCATATTGGCAACAAAAATAAATAAAATTAATGTTACCGCCAAGAAGTGAAATTGACCACCTTTTTTCCAAGCCATGTTACTCTCAATAATGCCTCTTACAAAATCGAAAATCCATTCGATAAAGTTTTGTTTGCCACTAGGTCTTTTCTTAAGATTACGCGTACAAACAATAGCTATTATAAAAACAATAATAGCAGTAATAATAAGCATCATAATACTTGCTAAGTTGAAAACAATATCAAATCCAAACACATTCCAACTTACGAGTGGGGATTTGTGATCCATGTACTCACCTCTTTCTGTATATAGTTTACTATTTTAGCAAGAGAGGGCGAAAAATGATTAATACATAAGAAATCATAAGGCCTATCATTATACCAATGATATTTACATTCTCTTTAAAGACAACCCATACTATACATGCAATAATTGCGACTAAGTATCTCCATACATTACCTGTAGAAATATGTATATTATCTGGTTGTTTTGCCCTAGAAAGATATATCTCAAAAATGTATGTGTTGATTAGAGACCCAAGTGTCCCAATTATTAAGCCTAATAAAAAAGAATTAGATTTAATAAAATACAAAATACTTAACAATATTAAAAAATAAATGTAATATTGAATGAATTGTCTAAATATGATGCTGAACCGTTTCATTCTTTGTGCCTCCAAAACTTATGACAATCATGGAAACCGTTCCACTCATACAATTTCAATAATAATATAGGGTAATTTATGTGTCAATTCTATTCAAATTGTTGTTTAATTTAACACCAATATTGTCATAAAATGTTCACAAATAAATCAACAATTTTTTAACTTTTCAAATTCTTTAGGTATTTCTTCAGTTAATCCTAAATAGTATTTAATACTATCACATATACGTTCAGATGCCTTTCCATCTCCATAAGGATTTTGAGCATAGGCCATATTATTATAAACTTGTTTGTTCTTTAATAATTTTCTTATTTCTTGATACACATGTGTATACTCTGTTCCAATTACTTTTAATGTTCCAGCTTCTACACCTTCAGGTCTTTCAGTTACATCTCTAAGAACTAAAACTGGTTTATTTAATGATGGTGCTTCTTCTTGAATGCCTCCAGAATCAGTCAAAATTAAATAAGCATGATTAGCAAAATTATGAAAATCGACAACATCTAATGGTTCAATAAGCTCTATCCTTGGATGATTTTCTAAATAAGCGTATGATAGTTTTCTAACTTCGGGATTCATATGTAAAGGAAAAACTACTACAACGTCTTCAATATCTTCAACGATATCTCTAACTGCTTTGAAAATATGTTCCATAGGTTTTCCAATATTCTCTCTACGATGAACGGTCAGCAATACAATTTTTTTATTTTTATGCTTTTCTATCAACTCAGAAGTATAATTTTTATTAATTGTAAAATTTAGTGTATCAATGGCAGTATTGCCAGTAATCACTATAGATGTCTTATCTTTATTTTCTTGAATTAGATTGCGTTTTGCACCAATAGTAGGAGCAAAGTGTAAATCGGCAATGTTACTAACCATCTGCCGATTTATTTCTTCTGGAAAAGGCGCATATTTATTACCACTTCTAAGACCAGCTTCTACGTGGCCTACAGAGGTATGATTATAAAATGCTGCTAATGCGCCAGAAAAAGTAGTTGTTGTATCACCATGAACAAGTACCATATCTGGACATTCTTTTTTCATAATTTGCTCAAGTTGAATAATAGATTTAGCTGTTATTTCTGAAAGAGTTTGCCCTTTTTTCATAATATTCAAATCATAATGTGGTTTTATGTTGAATGTTTTTAAAACTGAATCAAGCATTTCTCTATGTTGAGCAGTTACAACAATAATTGGTTCTAGCATTGAATCTTTTTCAAGTGCTTTAACTAAAGGTGCCATTTTAATTGCTTCCGGTCTTGTACCAAAGACTGTCATAATCTTTCTCATAATATTTACTCCTATAGTACTATTTAGTACCAAATAATCTATCCCCAGCATCTCCTAAACCAGGTGTAATATATGCTTTTTCATTAAGTTTTTCATCTAAAGCTGCAATATAGATATCAACATCTTCATGCGCTTCTTGCATTTTTTCAACACCCTCAGGTGCGGCAATTAAACACATAAAACGAATATTCTTTGCACCTCGATTTTTTAGTGAATTGATTGCTTCGATTGCTGAAGCGCCTGTAGCTAACATTGGATCAACTACTATAATTTCACGTTCATCGATATCTTGAGGTAATTTAGCAAAATATTCTACTGCTTTTAATGTTTTAGGATCACGATACAAACCAATATGTCCTACACGAGCAGCTGGAACTAAGTTTAATACACCATCTGTCATCCCTAATCCTGCTCTTAAAATAGGTACAATTGCTAATTTTTTTCCAGCTAATCGTTTTGCTGTCATAGTTGTTACAGGTGTTTCAATTTCTACATCTTGCAATTGTAAATCTCTTGTAACTTCATATGCCATTAGCATACCTACTTCATCAACAAGCTCTCTAAATTCTTTTGTTCCAGTATTTTTATCACGAATGTAACTCAATTTATGTTGAATGAGTGGGTGATCAAATACATGTACTTTACTCATAATTCATTTCCTCCATTTATGTTGTTATTCATATAGCGGATATTGTTGAGTCAATTGTTTTACTCTATCACTAGCTTCTTTCAATTTTGCTTGGTCATTTGAATTTTTTAATGCTGTACTGATAATTAAAGCAACTTCTTTAAATGCTACTTCATCAAAACCACGCGTCGTTGCAGCAGGAGTGCCTAGTCTAATTCCACTTGTAACGAATGGTTTCTCCTGATCAAAAGGTATTGTATTTTTATTACATGTAATACCAATTGAATCTAATGTTTCTTCAGCCTGTTTACCCGTTAAATTAACTGATTGTTTCACATCTACTGAAATTAGATGATTATCTGTACCTCCTGAAACAATTCTAAATCCTTCATTTTGAAGTGTTTCAGCTAAAGTTTTAGCATTTTTAATGACTTGTTCTTGATACACTTTGAAATCTGGTTCTAAAGCTTCTCCAAAAGCAACAGCTTTTGCAGCAATCACATGTTCTAGTGGTCCACCTTGAATTCCAGGAAATATTGTCTTATCTATCTCTTTTTTATACTTTTCCTTGCAAAGAATCAGGCCTCCACGTGGTCCTCTCAACGTTTTATGAGTTGTACTGGTAACAAAGTCAGCATATTCTACAGGATTAGGATGTAATCCAGTTGCTACTAAACCTGCAATGTGTGCCATATCAACCATTAATTTAGCACCAACTTCATCAGCAATTTCTTTAAATTTCTTAAAATCTAATTGTCTAGAATACGCTGACGTACCAGCTACAATTAATTTAGGCTTATGTTTCTGTGCCAATTCACGAATTTCATCATAATTAATTCTTTCAGTTTCTTTATCTACGCCATAATCGATAAAGTTATAAAACTTACCACTAAAATTAACTGAAGCACCGTGAGTTAAATGACCACCATGACTTAAATTCATTCCAAGCACAGTATCTCCCATCTCTAAAGCAACTAAATACACTGCCATATTAGCTTGAGAACCTGAATGGGGTTGTACATTTGCATGTTCAGCTCCGAATAAAGCTTTGATACGTTCAATAGCTATTGTTTCCGTAACATCAACATATTCACAACCACCATAGTAACGACGACCTGGATAGCCTTCTGCATATTTATTTGTCATTACAGATCCTTGCGCTTCCATTACCGCTTCTGAAACGAAGTTCTCTGAAGCAATGAGCTCAATATTATTGTTTTGACGGTTGTATTCATTTTGAATCGCTTCATAAATAATGTGATCTTGTTCTTTAATATAAGACATATATTCCCCTTCTTCCTTTAGAACTTATTCATATTTAGCTCTTTCTCCACCAATTTTTTTTGGTCTTGAAGTAGCGATTGTAACTGTAGCTTCACCAACTTTTTTAACGCTTGTTCTCAACGGAACACAAACATGATTAATGTGCATTCCAATAAGCGTTTGACCAATATCAATACCTTTAGGCACTTTTATATATTCAATGACTATTGGATCTTTCATATGTTGATAGGCATATGTAGCAAGACTTCCTCCTGCATGAACATCTGGTACAACAGTTACTTCTTCCATAGTAAATGGATTATAATCTTCACGCTCAATTGTAATCGCCCTATTAATATGTTCACAACCTTGAAACGCAAATGAAACGCCCGTTTCACGTTTTATACGTTCCAATTCATTAAAAATAGTTTCAGCAACTTCCATTGAACCAACTGACCCAATTTTTTCCCCAATTACTTCAGAAGTTGAACATCCTATCACACAAATCTCATCTTTTTTGAAAAACGATTGAGTTTTCAATTCATCCAGTAAAGTTGTAAGTTCTTGCATATTATTTCACCTCACTTACAAAGATAAAAAGAAGCATAGCTGACAAGCTATACTTCTTTATTATAACTTATTTATTACTCAACTTATACTATTAGCGTAATATTTCTCTTTATTCTTCGTGTTTCAATTTGCTAATAAGAGAATATAATTGATTAAATGTGTGACGATAGGTATCTATGCTACCGCCAAATGGATCATCTATTTCACCTGTTTCTGATACATACTCACATAATGTATAAATAGGATATTCTGTCCCAAATTGACTGATTAACTGTCGTTTATGACTATTGGTCATCGTTAAAATTAAATCACTTTTTAAGTCATCTTGACTGAATATTTGAGATACAGAGGGTTCTGGTAAATTATTTTCTAAAATAACTTCTAATGCTTCAGGAGTAATGGATTGTCCATTCATTGCAAATAATCCACGTGATTGAATAGAATCGTTAGGTAGAAGCGCTGTAGCTATACTTTCAGCAATAGGACTTCTACAAGTATTTCCAGTACATACAAATATTATCTTCATAATTCTCTTCCTTTAACTATTTGATTTCCCGTTGCTTTTAGCATACGATTCATAACTGCTTCAGAACCTTCAATATTATCAAAAGTATAAATAAATGCTTTTTTTATTCGTTCATCATCATCAATGTCATGTAAAATTTTATATAAGTTATGATTAGCCCCTTTAACATCTCTTTGATTTTCACAAAGAGAGATAAATATACCATCTTTAGGTACATACTTTTTCATACTAGAAGGTAAAACAAATGCTAACCCTGATTCATTTAACTCAGAAATAGGTTGTGTCAATTCAGTTAACATATATACAGGTGTTTTAGGTGCATAGTGTTTATATTTCATACCTGGTGCTATGGGACGTTCTAATTGATTATAATCATATTGAATGACGCTGTGAGGTACCACCTGATTAAGCATTGTTTGAGTAATTGATCCTGGTCTTGCTATTCTAAAAGGAAATTGGGTACAATCTAAAACTGTACTCTCCAAGCCTTCTTCACTTTGATCGCCATTCACAATACCATCTATTTTTCCATTTAAATCATTATAAACATGTTGAAATGTCGTTGGAGAAGGTCTTCCACTTATATTTGCACTGGGTGCTGCGATTGGTAAATCAACATATTCTAATATTGCTCTTCCAATTGGATGACTTGGCATTCTTACAGCAATAGAATTAAGACCACCTGTCACTTTCTCACATAAATATCCTTGTTTTAAAGGAAGAATAAACGAGATTGGGCCAGGCCAAAATGCATTCATTAATTTCTTAGCTTCCTTAGGGATAGTTGATACAAATGCATCCATTTGTGATTGCTTGTAAATATGAACAATCAGTGGGTTATCAGACGGGCGTCCTTTGGCTTTATAAATGTTTTCTACTGCCTGTTCATTTTTAGCATTGGCACCTAAACCGTACACTGTTTCAGTAGGTATCGCAATTAGGCCACCATTTTCATAAATAGTTTTTATTTCTGCTAATTGAGAAAACGTGTGGGGATCTTGACTATAATCTTTCATATTCCATATATTTGTTTTCACTTTGATCACACCTTTCACATATGTGAAATTATTAAAGAAAAAGAAGTGGGTTAGAAAATAATACATTTCTTTCCCACTCCACTATTACCACTTAAATGAAATCATTCTATTTAATCCGTTAATATCTTTCAAGAGATTTACATTCACATGCGGATATTTATTTATAATACGTGCTTTTAATATTTCTCCTTGATTATATCCAATTTCAAAAGTTACATAAGCCCCTTTATTAAGTACTTTTGGTAAATCATCTAGAATCATCTCATAAATTTCATACCCTTCATCCTCAGCAAATAACGCGATATGAGGTTCATACTTTACTACCGTATCTTCCATATCTTTCATCTCAGTTTGATCAATATAAGGAGGGTTTGAAATTAAGCCATCTAATTTAATATTTTCTTTAATAAGTGGTTTAAGGGCGTTACCTTTTAGAAATCTGATATCCGCTTTTAATTGATGTGCATTATCAGATGCTACCTCTAGAGTATCTTCAATAAGATCTGTGGCTATTACATTTAAGGTTGGATTTAGTTTTTTAAGTACAATTGCAATCGCTCCACTGCCTGTTCCTATATCAGCAATTGTACTTCCATCTTTACAATGCTCTAAAAAATGAAGCATAACTTCTTCTGTTTCTGGACGTGGAATAAGACATTGAGAATTTACTTGTAATTGATATCCATAAAATGATTGAAAACCAACAATATATTGAATAGGCTCTCCTAATAACATACGGTCTAATGCAAGTGAAAATTTTGCTTCTTCAGCTTGAGACATCTCATCATACATATGCATTAAATAATCTGTCCTAGACCATTTAAATAAGTCTAACATCAGCCATTCCGCTCTAGATTGCTCAAATCCTTTTTCTTTTGTTAATTCAATCGCTTCTTGTAAGGTATCTTTAAAGCTCGCCATTATTTAGTTCTTTCAGTTTTTCAGTTTGCTCAGAAAGTGTTAATGCATCAATAATTTCATCCAATTTACCTTCCATAATTTGGTCGAGCTTTTGTAAAGTTAAGCCAATTCGATGATCTGTCACACGACTTTGAGGATAATTATAAGTTCGTACACGTTCAGAACGATCTCCTGTCCCTACAGCTGATTTACGTTGAGCTGCATACTTTTGCTGTTCTTCTTGTAATTTCATATCATATAATCGTGCTTTTAATACTTTTAATGCTTTTTCACGGTTTTGAATTTGTGATTTTTCTGAAGACGTTGCAATAATACCGGTTGGAATATGCGTAATACGCACAGCAGAGTCTGTAGTATTAACGTGTTGACCACCAGCACCACTTGAACGATACGTATCAATTTTCAAATCTTCATTACGCACTTCAATTTCTACATCTTCAACTTCAGGTAATACAGCTACAGTCGCTGTAGATGTATGAATACGTCCTCCAGATTCTGTTTCGGGCACACGTTGTACACGATGAGCACCATTTTCAAATTTCAACTTACTATAGGCACCATTACCTGAAACTGAAAAACTGATTTCTTTATATCCACCATGATCACTTTCTGCCGCTTCAACAATTTCAGTTTTAAAATTTTGAGATTCCGCATATTTTGTATACATTCTTAATAAATCGCCTGCGAAAATAGCTGCTTCATCTCCACCAGCTGCTGCTCTAATTTCGACAATAACGTCTTTTTCATCGTTTGGATCTTTAGGAATTAACAAGAATTTAAGTTGTTCTTCTAATTCAGGAAGTTCACTTTTTAATCCAGATGCTTCTTCTTTTAACATTTCAATTTCTTCTTTATCATCTGTTTCAGTTAGCATTTCATCTATTTCTGCTACTTCTTCTTTTTTACTTTTGTAATCTCTATAAACATCTACTGTTTTCTGTAAATCAGCTTGCTCTTTAGAATATTTTCGTAATTTATCTGGATCGTTGACGATTTCGGGATCACTTAACATTTCATTTAACTGTTCATATCTTTCTTCAACAATATCTAATTGATCAAACACTATATTTCCTCCTTGTCATTGATGCTAGGTGCTACAATATGATGTGCTCTGCATCTTGGCTCATAACTTTCATTTGCTCCTACTAATATAATTGGGTCATCAATTCTTGCTGGTTGTCCATCGATTAAACGTTGCGTCCGACTTGATGACGAACCACATACTGCACAAACGGCTTGTAATTTGGTCACTTGTTCACTTACAGCCATAATTTGAGGCATGGGGTCAAAAGGTTCACCTCTAAAGTCCATGTCTAAACCTGCTACTACAACTCTATGACCCTCTTCAGCTAGCTTTTCTACTATATGTACAATTTCATTATCAAAAAATTGAATTTCATCTATCCCTATGACATCAAATTGAGATAAATTTTGTAATAGTATTTCTCTAGCTGTTGAAATATTAATGGCTTCTAGTTCATTACCATCATGTGATACAACTTTTTCTTTATGATACCGGTCATCAATAGCCGGTTTAAATACGATTACTTTTTGTTTAGCATAAATTCCTCTTCTTAATCGACGAATTAATTCTTCCGATTTACCACTAAACATACTTCCAGTAATGCATTCAATCCAACCAGAATGGTAAGTTTCATACATTATAAGTTCCACCTTTTTCAAAACATAATCGCTTAATTATATCATATTTTCGTTTATTATAAATGAGTTTATTACTGGGTTATCATTGAACAAATGAATAAAATAGTTTAGAAATAAAAAAATACCTGCTTAATTCTATACATAATAGATTAGGCAGGCATTTTAAGTTCAAAATTAATTGTTGTTTGATTTGAGACCAAACTTTTTGTTGAAACGTTCCACACGACCATCCGCAGCAGCGAATTTTTGACGTCCTGTGTAGAATGGATGTGAATCAGATGATACATCTAAGCGAATAACTGGGTATTCGTTACCATCTTCCCATTCCATTGTTTCTGAAGAAGTTTTAGTAGAACCACTTAAGAATTTAAAGTTAGTTGTTGTATCTAAAAAGATGACTTTGTGGTAATCAGGATGAATTCCTTGTTTCATTTTTTTCAGCTCCTTTGCCCTGAACCATCTGGAACAGAGTTATTTGTGAGTTTTTACCCAATACTGTGTAATTATAATAGTTATTGAAGGAAAACGCAACCCTCAATCATATATTTTAGATAATTGGTTTTCCTGTTTTTGTACTTTCAGCGGCTGCCTTTTGCAATTGTTCAAAAAATTCTTTGTTATTTTCTGAACGTTTTAATTTTCTTATAAAACGCTCTGTAAAATCGGTAGAATCAGTAAACATATTTCTAAGTTGCCATAATGAGTCTAATTCGGACTTGCTAATTAATAATTCTTCTTTACGTGTAGAACTACGTCCAATATCAATAGCTGGGAATATTCGACGTTCGGATAATTTACGATCAAGATGAAGTTCCATATTACCTGTACCTTTGAACTCTTCATAAATCATATCATCCATACGTGAACCTGTATCTACTAAAGCTGTTGCTAAAATAGTTAGGCTACCACCTGCTTCAATATTACGCGCAGCACCGAAAAATGCTTTAGGCTTATGTAAGGATGCTGGATCCAAACCACCTGACAATGTTCTACCACTAGGCGGGATAACAAGATTATATGCTCTTGCTAAACGCGTAATAGAGTCCATCAAGATAATGACATCTTGTCCTATCTCTACAAGACGTTTTGCTCTTTCTAGTAATAACTCTGCTACCTTAACGTGGTGTTGAGGAGGTTCATCAAAAGTGGAATGTACTACTTCTGCTGACTCTACTGAACGCTCTATATCAGTTACCTCTTCAGGTCGTTCACCTACTAATAATATAAATAATTTAGCATCTGGTTTATTTGTACTAATTGCATTTGCAATTTCTTTAAGTAATGACGTTTTACCAGCTTTAGGAGGAGCAACAATAAGACCACGTTGACCTAAACCAATTGGAGTAACTAAATCCATAATTCGAGTAGAATAGTTTTGAGGCTCTGTTTCAAGAATAATTCTTTCCTCTGGGTATAACGGAGTAAGTGCTTGGAAATGAGGACGTTTTTTTACAACTTCTGCATTTTCATCATTAACAAAGTCAACTTGTAGAAGTCCATAGTATTTTTCATTGTCTTTAGGCTTTCGTACTTTTCCAGTTACTTTATCGCCTCGTTTAATTTCAAAACGTCTAATTTGACTAGCTGATATATATATATCTTTTTCACCTTTAGAATAATTAACGGTTCTTAAGAAACCATATCCATCAGGTTGTATATCATCTAAAACACCCTCCATATAGTAATTTCCATCTTTTTCCATTTGAGCTTCCATAATTGCCAAGACAAGCTCACTTTTATTCAATTTACTATAATTAGTTAGTTTTAATGATTTTGCTTTTTGCGTAAGTTCTTTTGTCGTATAATTTTTATACAATTCATGAAAAGATTCATATTGTGGTGATGTTCGTTCTCTTTCAGGCATAAATTGCACCCATTTCTTATATTTTTATAAAAATCATCTAGCTACTAGCATTGTCAAATCATCTAAATGATTATAACTTAAATGTTTTAAACGTTAGCATCTTAAATACTAGAATTAATATAGCAAATTTTTAATTTAATTACAAAATGATTTTATTAAATTTCAAAAAATAAAACAGCTCATGGAACTAAAACGATTCCATGAACTGTATTTATATTAAAATATTTCATTATACTTAATTATTTAAAATAACCAGCAATTGATTTTACTTCTAAGAACTCTTCAATTCCGTAGTCGCCCCATTCACGACCGATACCAGATTGTTTATAACCACCAAATGGTAAATAAGGTTCGTTTGGAGATTCATTAATTTGAATTCTACCTGCCTCAATTGAACGTGCTACTTTTTGAAGCGTTTCTTTATCTTTACCAATTACATATCCTGCTAAACCATATTTAGTATCATTAGCAATTTCGATTGCTTCGTCTAAATCATTATATGTGATTACTGAAACAACTGGACCAAAAATTTCTTCTTGTGCAATAGTCATATCATTTTTAACATTTACAAAAATAGTTGGTCTAGCAAAATAACCTGTATCTAATCCTTCTGGTTTACCTGGACCGCCATATAATAATTCAGCGCCTTCTTCAATACCTTTATCAATATAAGATTGTACTGTGTCGAATTGTTTTTTACTAATGATTGGTCCTACTTGAGTATTTTTATCAAGTGGATCGCCAACTTTAACATTACTAAACTCTTCTTTTAAGGCAGTTAAGAATTCTTGTTTAATACTTTCTGGAACTAAGATTCTTGTTCCTGCAGTACATACTTGACCAGTATTATTAACAACCTTTCCAGTTGTAGCTTTTGCAGCTTCTTTAATATCTACATCGTCAAGTACGATATATGGTGATTTGCCACCTAATTCAAGAGATACTTTTTTGATATCTTTAGCTGCTTTTTCCATAATTTTAGAACCTGTAGCTCCAGAACCAGTGAATGACATCATTCTAATTTTAGGATGTTCGCTTAATGGATTACCTACACCTTCACCATCACCATTAACTAAGTTAAATACACCTTTAGGAACGCCTGCTTTTTCAAAGATTTCAGCTAAAATTATTGCAGCAAATGGTGTTTCTTCAGAAGGTTTTAACACAACTGGACTACCTGCAGCAAATGCTGCTGCTAATTTAAGAGATGTTTGATTAGTTGGGAAATTCCATGGTGTAACTAATCCAGAAACGCCAATCGCTTCTTTAGTTACCAAATCATCTCCACGACGTTCTTCAAATTCAAATGAATCTAAAGCTCTACGTGCTTCTGAAAAGTGTTGTAAACCCATTTGATAATGAACATTTTCTGAAACAGTTAGTGGAGCACCTAACTCTGCAGTAATTGCTTCAATAATATCTTGTTTTCTATTTTTATATTCTTCTACTATTCTATCTAGTAGTTGTTTTCTTTCTTCAACTGAACTATGGCGAAATTCTAAATATACGTCATGAGCAGCTTGAACCGCTTTTTCTACGTCTTTTTCATTACCTTTTGCAACTTTTCCAATAACTTCTTCTGTTGCTGGATTAATTACATCAATTGTTTCGTTACTTTCACTATCAATCCATTCACCATTAATATATTGTTGAGTATAATTTCTCATCAATGATTCACTCCTTAAGAATGTGTATGTCTAATATATATCCGATTTGATGTTATTTAAACATAATTAAAAGGTTAAAGTTTATATAAACTCCAACCTTTTAACTATATTATTTAACTGAATCGTTATGTTCTAATGTGACGTAATCTCTAGCCCATGCTTCAATTGGTCTTAAAGCCTCAGCAAGTGCTTTTCCTTTATCGGTTAACTCATAAACGATAGAAACAGGACGTGTAGAAATGACTTTTTTGTCTACTAATTCCCACTCACCTAATTCTGTAAGCTTAATACTTAATGCACGTGGAGTAATTGTTTTTAAATCCCTTTTCATATCGGAAAAGTGTGCAGTATAATCAGCGCATCGAGATAGGTAATTAATGATTAAACCGTTCCAACTTCTACCAACAATTTTAAAGGTTTCTTCGAGATATGGACAGATTTCCATTGTCTTCACCTCTATTCAAAACTTCTTAAACATTGCAGGTATTTAATATACTTCAGCAATTAATATATTTAAGTATATCAAAAATAATTAAACTTGTTCAGTCCAAATATCCGCACCTAATTCTTTAAGATGTTTAACGATATCTGTATATCCTCTATAAATATGTTTAACATTATAAATTGTTGTAACACCTTCTGCTAGTAATCCAGCAATAATCAAGCAAGCTCCTGCACGTAGATCACTCGCATATACTTCGGCACCTTGAAGTTTAGAAGGTTTAATTGTTGCAGTACCAGTAGACGTATCTGCTTCAATACTAGCGCCCATATTTTTGAGCTCTTCTACATGACGGAAACGAGCTGGATATATCGTTTCTGTAACGAAAGATGGACCATCTGTCATAAATAATAAAGGCGTAATAGGTTGTTGTAAGTCAGTAGCAAATCCAGGATATACTAATGTTTTAATATCTACATTTTTATATGATGATTTACCTTTAATTACTATTTGTTCTTTATCATCATCGATATCAATATCAACACCTAATTCATTTAGTTTAACTGTGAGCGCTTCTAAATGTTTAGGTACAATATTTTTAATTGTTACTTCGTCACCACAAGCAGCGGCAATACACATATACGTTCCCGCTTCAATTCTATCAGGAATCACTTGATATTCAGCTCCATGTAACTCTTCAACACCACTGATTTTTAGAGTGCTTGTACCGGCGCCTTTGATATTTGCGCCTAAGCTATTTAAAAAGTTTGCTACATCTACTACTTCTGGTTCTTTGGCAGCATTTTCAATCGTTGTTTGCCCATTTGCATGAACAGCTGCAAGCATAATGTTGATGGTTGCACCAACACTTACCATATCTAAAAAGATGTTGGCTCCGTGCAATTCTTTTGCTTCTATTTTCATTGATGTATCACTTGATTCATCAATTTCAGCACCTAAAGCTTTAAATCCTTTAATGTGTTGATCAATTGGACGTGGGCCCAATGGACAACCACCTGGTAAACCAATCACACATTTTTTAAAGCGACCTAACATGGCTCCCATCATGTAATAAGAAGCACGTAAAGATTCAACTTTGTTATTTGGTAACGGTGCATTTTTAATGTCTGTTGTATCAACTTCTAATGTTTTACCATTAAGATTTGTTTTAATATTTAAATCTTCTAATAAACTCACTAGTGTTTCAACATCTGAGATTTGCGGTAAACCGTCAATTTTCACTTGTCCTTGCGCTAATAGAGTAGCTGGAATAATAGCTACGGCACTATTTTTTGCACCACTAATTGTAACTTCACCCTTTAGTGGTTGACCACCTCGGATTTTAATTACTTCTTGACTCATTTATTTTTTCTCCTTTATTCGCCTTTTGTAAAATTATACATAATTCGCATTATAAATTATATATTATTTATTTGTAAAACACTAACTTTTAAAAAAACTTAGCAATTATAATATTAATATCCAAAAATCTAATATTTCATATAACGGATTGATAACACTATTATAAATCAATTTATACAATTATTTAATTCTGTTTTTTCATAAATTTTAAAAAGAGATAATTTATTTTTTATAAATCATGAGTCAGTAATTGATTAACATTCAGCATGACTAACTTTATACAAATACTTTAATAATATATCGTAAAATTTTTGTATAAAATAAAAAAACTGTCAACAAAGCGAACACTTTGCTGACAGTTCAGGTTGCCTTAACCTTTAATAATAATTATTTTACTTAGCGCGATTAGACGTACCAAACTCTCTAATTTTGCCTTTTACTGTTTCTTTAATAGCTTCACGTGCTGGACCTAAGTATTTGCGAGGATCGTAAACTTCTTTATCATTGTTCAATACATCTCTAACAGCTTTAGCTGAAGCAATTTGATTTTCAGTATTTACATTAATTTTTGCAGTACCATAAGGGATTGCTTTTTGAATATCTTTAGTTGGAATACCTGTACCACCATGTAAAACAAGTGGTAATCCAGTTGATACACCAATTTCTTCCATTTCTTTGAAGCCTAATTTAGGTTCGCCTTTATAAGGACCATGTACTGAACCTAATGCTGGTGCTAAAGTATCAATACCAGTTCTTTCGACTAATTCTTGACATTCTTTAGGATCAGCATAGATGATACCGCCTACAACATCATCTTCTTGTCCACCCACTGTTCCTAATTCAGCTTCAACTGACACGCCATGTTGATGTGCATATTCTACTACTTTAGAAGTAATTTCAATATTTTCTTCAAATGGACTATGTGAAGCATCAATCATTACTGAAGTAAATCCAGCATCAATAGCTTCTTTACATTTTTCAAAACTTGAACCATGATCTAGGTGGATAGCTACTGGTATAGTAATGTTTAAATCATGCATTAAACCTTCTACCATTTTAACTACTGTATAAAAACCACTCATATAACGTGCAGCACCTTCGGAAACACCTAAGATCACTGGCGCGTTCTCTTCTTGAGAAGCTTCTAAAATAGCTTGTGTAAATTCTAAGTTATTTAAGTTGTATTGACCAACCGCATAACCATTTTCTTTCGCATCGATTAACATTTCTTTCATTGAAACTAATGGCATGAAAGTTCCTCCTTGTATCCAATTACATAAATTTTCAAAAATTATTATAGCAGATAATATTTTTTATTGCATGCTTAATTTAAAAATAATTGATAACTTTTGAAGCTTCATTGCATAAAATATTATATTTCATTACAATACTAATGAAATGGAGGATAATCATGTCAAAGATACTACAAACACAATTAACGGGTATATTTAATCGTTTAGAAGACCAAGCGTTAGACATACAAATGGCTGCTCAATGTTTAATCCAAGCTATTGGTGGAGAAGGATATGTATATATTAATGGTTATGGAGATTTAAAATTTTTTGAAACTTTTATATTAGACAGTGATGAAAAATTAAATTCTAGTAAAAAATTGAGTGAATTAAACAGTTTAAATGATTTAGACACAACTGATCGTGTATTTTTATTCTCTCCTTTTTATACTAAGGAGGTTGCTCAAGATGTTCAACAATTAATAGACAAAGATATTGATTTTGTATTAGTATGCAATCGTCCTAAACAAGAAGATTTCCCTGAACATCTTATGCATTTTGTAAACTTATCAACTCCGCGTCCGATTGTATATACTGAGGATTACGATAAAATTGTACAACCTCATACAATGGCGTTTAATTACATTTACTATGATATATATACACAAATGATTGAAATGACTAGAGACTTGGAATTATAAATTAACTTTATAATCATTAGCGCCTAACATGTACAACCTTTATCTTCTATATAAATTGATATAAATGAAGAGGCTGGGACATAATTTCTAACAAATTAGCC